>JBKJVI010000154.1:0-6914 GCA_046590225.1 Gaiella sp.
GCACCCGATTGCGCAGGCGATCGCGACGTTCGCCCGCTCCGAGGTCGGAGCGCTCGATGCGGCAGACGGTTTCAAGAACCGAAGTGGGCTCGGCGTCGAAGCGGTCGTCGACGGGCACGCGGTCGTCGTCGGCCGCCCAGCGATGCTCAGCGACCAGGGCCTCGAGCTCCCGCCCGAGCTTGCAACGGCGTTCGCCGCGCAGGAGAGCAAGGGTCGGACCGTCGTAGCGGCTGCGATCGACGGTGCGGTGGCCGGGCTATTCGTCGTCGCCGACCGGATCAAGGCGACCTCGGCGGAGGCGATCGCAGACCTGCGCGCGCTCGGCCTGACGCCGGTGCTGCTGACGGGCGACAATGAGCGAGCGGCCCGAGCGATCGCCGATGAAGCCGGCATCGAGCAGGTCATCGCCAACGTCCTGCCCGAGGACAAGAGCGCGGTCGTCGAGCGCCTGCAGAGTGAGGGCGAGATCGTGGCGATGGTCGGCGACGGCGTCAACGATGCCCCGGCCCTCGCCCAGGCCGATCTCGGGCTCGCCATCGGCACCGGTACGGACGTTGCGATCGAAGCGAGCGACCTGACGCTCGTCTCGGGTGACCTGCGAGCAGCGGTGGACGCGATCCGGCTCGCGCGGCGCACGCTCCGCACGATCAAGGGCAATCTCTTCTGGGCCTTCGCCTACAACGTCGCTGCGATCCCGCTCGCCGTGGCGGGTCTGTTGAACCCGATCGTCGCCGCGGCAGCGATGGCGTTCTCGAGCGTCTTCGTCGTCACGAACAGCCTGCGCCTGCGGCGCTTCCACAGCCTACGAGAGGCGGCTTGATGCACGGATACGCGCAGGACAAGGAGTTGCTCGTGAAGCGCCTGCATCGGATCGAGGGGCAGGTGCGCGGGATCGAGCGGATGATCGACGAGGATCGCTACTGCATCGACATCCTCACCCAGATCGCGGCAGTCGAGACTGCGCTCGAACAGGTGGGCGCGAAGCTCCTCGAGGGCCACGTCAACCACTGTGTCCACGACGCGATCGCGTCGGGCGACGCGCGCGCCGCCAACGAGAAGACGGCGGAGCTGCTCGACGCAGTGCAGCGCTTCGTGAAGACCCGTTGAGATCTTCACCCGGACGTCGGAGGTCGAGTGTCTCGACGATCTGGCCACGAATCGACTGCACAGCCGCGTGGTTTGCCCGTACGCGGTCTGGGGAACACTACGGATGGTGACTGGGCCAACCGCTGCGATAGTGCGCGCAGACCCAGGAGGCTGACGGTGAGGAATGTCACCTACAAAGGAGATTTCCGATGATGGACGGCTCGTACGGAGGCATGGATGGAGACTGGTGGATTGTGATGATGGCGATCTGGGTTGTCCTGATCGCAGCGATCGTCTGGGCCGGAGTCCGGCTCATCGCCCGGCCAGGCCCGGCCGGGCACTCCGCCGTGGCGGACGAGCAGCCGAGGCAGATCCTCGAACGGCGCCGCGCACATGGGGAGATCGACGCCGAGACCTACGACGCGCTGCGCGAGAAGCTCCGCGTAACGCACTGAGGGCAGGCGTCGTGTCAGGAAAGCGGACTGCCGCTCTCGTACTCATCGTGGCCCTCGTTACCCTTGCCGGTTCGGTCGCCTGGGCGTTCGGCCAGAGCGGCGACGGGGGCTGGAGGATGTCGCGCATCGGCCCGGGCATGATGGGCTACACCTCGAGTGGGAGTGGCGCGCCGGTCGACGACCTGATTGGCGCGAAACGCCAGGCGCAGCGCTTCGCCGACAGACTCGACCTGCGCGTCGGCGAGGTGATGCGGTTCGAGAGCAACTACTACGCCGAGCTCGTCGGGCAGAACGGCGACAAGGCGACGGAGGTGCTCGTCAACCCGGCGACAGGCGCAGTCTTCCTCGAGTACGGCCCGGCGATGATGTGGAACACGCGCTACGGCATGATGAGCCGAAGCTCTGGATCCGGCGGGATGATGATGGGCGGAGGCTCTGGATCCGGCGGGATGATGGGCGGAGAGTACCGCGGAGACCCGACCTGGGCGCCGTCGCCCGAGACCACGAGGCCGAGCATTTCGGCGGAGGAGGCCAAAGCGGTCGCCGCTCGCTGGCTCGCGCGCGAAGGGAGCAAGCTCAGTGTCGGTACGGCCGACGCTTTCCCCGGCTACTACACCCTGCACGTCCTCGAGGGCGACCAGGTCGCAGGGATGCTGTCGGTGAACGCGTACACCGGTGCTGTCTGGTCCCATTGGTGGCACGGACGGTTTCTTTCGATGAGCGAATGACGCCGGCCGGGGCGCACCGCCCAAGGGGTTATGCCGGAGGAACATCGTCTTGTCGGTGGCCGCCTTCAGTCGGTCGCCGGGTCTTCACACGTTCTTCACGCACCACCTCCACCGTTACCTGTTTTCACCCCGACCGATGCCGATGACCGATTCTGAAACCGCTCACGACCCTCGCAGTCACAGCGGCCACACGCGCTATGACGGCTCGCGCCCGCTGGCCGTGACGCTGCACGTTGGCGGCCTGAACTATGCGAGCGAGAAGGCCGTCGTCGAGCGGACGCTCGGTCGGCGTCCCGGTGTTCTCAAGGTGGAGGCGAACGCGGTCTCGCAGACCGCGACCGTGACGTTCGATCCGGCGGTGACCTCGGTCCATGATCTGCGCGGCTGGGTCGAGGAGTGCGGCTATCACTGTTCCGGCCAGTCGGTGCCGGGCCATCTCTGCGACCCGATGCGGGAGCCTGGGAGTGCAACAGTCGCCCGAGCTGACGGGCACGAGCACGCGACGGCCGCGATCGAGGCGGCCGCCCACGACCATGCGGCGATGGAGCGAGCCGACGGCGGACATGGTGCGGGCCACGGCGGTCACGCGCGGATGTCGATGGCGGAGATGGTGCGCGACATGCGCAACCGCTTCCTCGTCGCGGTCGTCTTCGCTGTTCCTATCGCCGTCTGGTCCGAGCTCGGGGATCGGATCTTCGGCGGCGTTCCACCGACGCCGTTCGGAATCCGCGTCGACGTCTGGGAGTTTCTGCTCAGCCTGCCGGTGATCCTCTACTCGTGCCAGCTCTTCTTCGTCGGTGCCGTGCGTGCGTTGCGCGCTGGAACTCTCGACATGATGGTGCTCGTCGCGGTCGCGATCGGCACGGGCTGGGTGTACTCGGTCGCCGCGACGTTCGCGATCGAGGGCGAGGTGTTCTACGAGGCGGTCGCGTTCCTCGCTGCGTTCGTCCTGCTCGGCCACTGGTTCGAGATGCGGGCCCGTGGTGGGGCGAACGAGGCGATCCGAGTGCTGCTCGATCTGGCGCCGCCGAAGGCCACCGTGCTTCGTGACGGTGTCGAGCTGGAGGTGCCGACGGCCGAGGTCGTCGTCGGCGACCTCCTTCTGATCCGGCCGGGGGCGAAGGTGGCGGTCGACGCCGAGATCGTTCAGGGTGAGAGTTCGGTCGACGAGTCGATGGTCACCGGGGAGAGCATGCCGGTGTCGAAGCATCCCGGTGAGATGCTGATCGGCGCCACGATCAACAAGAACGGGAGCCTGCGCGCCCGTGCGACTGCCGTGGGGGCGGACACGGCGCTGGCGCAGATCGTGAAACTTGTCCAGGAGGCGCAGAACTCGAAGGCACCGGCGCAGCGGCTCGCCGATCGGGCTGCCTTCTGGCTCGTCCTCGTCGCTCTGTTCGGTGGCGTCACCACGTTCATCGTCTGGAAGTACGTTGTCGGCGCCTCCGCGCAGGAAGCTCTCGTCTATGCGATCACGGTCGTCGTGATCACCTGCCCCGACGCGCTCGGGCTCGCGACCCCGACGGCGATCATGGTCGGCACGGGCCTCGGCGCTCAGCGCGGGATCCTGTTCAAGAACGCAGTGGCCCTCGAGCAGGTAGCGAAGCTCGACACTGTCGTCCTCGACAAGACCGGCACACTGACACGCGGCGAGCCGCAGGTCGTTGCAATCGCGACCCGGGAAGGCTTCTCGGAGGACGAGATCTTGCGCTTTGTGGCCGCGGTCGAGCGGGAGAGTGAGCATCCGCTCGCGCTGGCGATCGTCGCCGAGGCCGAGTCACGAGGGCTCGGAGCGGCAGCCGTGTCGGCGTTCGAGGCGGTTCCCGGGCACGGCATACTCGCCACCGTCGACGGCAAGCAGCTCGCGGTCGGGAACGCCCGCCTGCTCGAGAGGGAGCAGATCGACCTCGGCGAGCTGCTCCCTCGAGCCCGCGCCCTTGCAGCGGAGGGACGCACCGTCGTCCACGTCGCGCAGGACGGGAAGCCGGTGGCGTTGATCGCGATCGCGGACGCTGCCCGCGACACCGCATCGGCCGCGATCGACGCTCTGGAAGGGCAGCAGATTCGGCCCGTGATGCTGACCGGTGACAACCGCCAGACCGCCGAGCAGATCGCCTCCGAGCTCGGGATCGAGGAAGTGATCGCGGACGTTCTCCCCGGCGACAAGGCCGGGGTCGTGAAAGACCTCCAGCAGCGCGGGAACGCCGTCGCGATGGTCGGCGACGGTGTCAACGACGCGCCGGCACTAGCTCAGGCGGACGTCGGAATCGCGATCGGCGCCGGCACCGATGTTGCGATCGAGACCGCGGACGTCGTCCTGATGCGCTCCGACCCGCTCGATGTGGCGACAGCGATCGCGATCGGCCGCGGAACCGTACGCAAGATGAAGCAGAACCTCGGCTGGGCGATCGGCTACAACTCGCTCGCAATCCCGATCGCCGCAGGCGTGTTCTCGAAATGGGGCTTCACATTGCGGCCGGAGATCGCCGCGATCTCGATGTCTGGCTCGAGCGTGCTCGTCGCGCTCAACGCGCTCGCCCTGAAACGGCTGAAGCTGCCGCGACGGGAGCGCCGAGCCGCGGACGCTGCTTGAGTCGGCGCTCCGGCCACAAGGCATCGCTCTATCGGAGTTGTCGCTTCGGCGCTTGTCGGGCTAGCGCTCCTTATGCTGAGTCTCGTCCTACGCCTCAGGGCAGTCGAGAGATGCCAACTGGAGCTCGCTGCTCCGGAATCACTGCTTGCAGTCCCGCAACGCGGGAGCCGATCAGAAAACGAGACGGCCTGACCGGGGATCGTGGCCCGACTGCACGGGCTCGAACCGAACCCGAAGGAGGTACATCGTGGCAGCACCGTCCGTTGTGAAGCGACCGGCAAGGCGTCAGAGTCCGGCTCAGTCCACAACGGGCCGGCGCTCCAAGCTCCTGGCGTTTGCGTTTGCCCTCGGCATAGTTGTTTTTGTGCTCCTCTACGCTCTCGGACGGGACTCCGACAACACGGGCGCCTCCTCCGGGCTGCCGCGGACGCCTGACTACCATTCCCTCCTCGTCGCCCCGGACGACGCGAGGACGCTCCAGCTCGGCACCCACGAGGGGCTGTTCCGTTCCGTCGACGGCGGCATGACGTGGGCCGCCGCGAGCCTCGCAGGCAACGACGCGATGAACCTCGCCCAACCCACCGCCAACACGATCTGGGCTGCCGGTCACGACGTGCTCTCGCGTAGCGCTGACGGGGGAACGACCTGGGACGACGTGCGGCCCACCGGGCTGCCTGGCCTCGACGTGCACGCGTTCGCTGTCGACCCACGCCATCCGACTCGGCTGCTGGCGGCGATCGCCGGGCAGGGACTGTTCCGCTCGACCGACGGTGGCAAGAGCTTCGCGCTCGTTTCCCGACAGGTGGGGCCTGGTGTGATGGCACTCGCCATCCTTCCGAACGGTCGTGTGCTGGCGGGAGACATGGCGACGCGGACGCTCGTGGCAAGTGGCGACGGTGGCACGACCTGGAAACCTCTCATTGAGACATCCGTGATGGGGCTCGCCGTGCATCCAACTGACCCGACCAGAGTGCTCGCCTCCGGGCCGGGCGTTCTGCTCTCGACCGACGGTGGCGTACGTTGGCGCCAGACGCTGCAGGTAGCAGCCGGCTCGGGGCCGATCGCCTGGTCGAGAAGCAACCCGGGAACGGCGTACGTGGTCGGTCTGGATCGCTCGCTCTTCCGCAGTACAGACGGTGGCGCATCATGGAATCAGGTCGTCGCAGAGGAGGGCCGCTGATCGCCGCTCTGCTGCCGTTCGCGTTCATCCCTCCGCTTCGGGGCTGACCGTCGAGGCGGCCCGCTCTGGAACGTTCAGCCCGAGCTTGGGAGCGTTGCGAACCGTTTCGCGTGAATGGACGAACCAATGTCATGCGTCGAGCAAGGAATGGCCGTGTGCGGCTCGTGTGAGACCGGCCACCCGACCCGCCGGTGGTCGAGCACGCGAGTGGTCCTGCTCGTGTTCGTCGCCACGCTCGTGGCGCTCTCGGTCGCCGGAGTTGTCATGAAGGCCAAGCCTTCGCAGACCCGCGCTGTAGGCCCGTGCGCCACCGCTTCGAGCGCTGCCGTTCGCTTTCAATCGGCCGTGACGAACGACCTCGGAAACCACGATCGCCTGCACGCCGACACCCGGACTTTTGCGCTCGAGATCCGCACGCTCGATGCGATTGCCTGCGCTGAGACCGTGCGGTTCCTGGGAACCGCAGAGCAGACACTCGGAGCGCTTTGTACCGACTGTGTCGGCGAGCTTCGACGGGTTGCATCGGGCTGAACGTCTGAATTCACAGGACCTTCACGGGGCGTCCCTACGTTGGTCGAGAGATGGCGACCGAGGAACACGAGAGGACGGATCAGAAGTCGACCTACTGGCTCGCGGCTGCGGGCTTGCTCGTGGCGATGCTCGCGCTCGGCATCGGCGTCGTCGCCGTCATCCGCGCCGACGGCTCTTCGACGATGTCGGGTGAGGGGATGGGAATGTCGATGGGCCGTGGCGCTTCGATGATGGAGCACATGGCGGCGGCACCGATGGAGGGTGTGCCGGACGCAACCGCGACGCGGGGCGGCCAGGTCCTGGCGCACACCGTGGAGAACGGCGTCTGGGTCTTTAGGCTC
>JBKJVI010000166.1:0-4461 GCA_046590225.1 Gaiella sp.
CGAGTACCCGCACCTCGTCGAACTGACCGTCGAGCACGTCCTCAAACCGGGATACACGTACGGCGCCGAGTTCGACTATGGCCTCGGCCTCATCCTCGACGCCCTGGAGGCGGCCGCAACAGACTGATCTCCGTCGATGCCTCACCCGGGATGGAGCGAAGCGGCGGTGTGGCGTACCCGGGGTACGAACTCGCACGGAAGCGTCTTCACACCGTTGAAGAACATGGAGTGCATGTAGGTCGGCTCAGCGGAGAGACGGATATCGGGCAGCTTCTGAAGGAGCTCCTCGAAGAGGATTCGCATCTCGAGCCTCGCGAGGTGCGCCCCGAGGCAGAAGTGAGGGCCGCCACCTCCGAAGGTCAGGTGAGGATTCGGGGAGCGTCGAAGATCGAACCGATGGGAGTCGTCGAAGACGCTCTCGTCGCGGTTCGCCGAGTTGAAGAACACGACCACCTTGTCCCCGGCCGCGATCTCGGTTTCCTCGATTCGCGTGTCCACGATCGCGGTTCGGCGGAAGTGCACAACCGGTGTCGACCAGCGGAGGACCTCCTCGACCGCTGCCGGCGCGCCGATGTGGAAGTCCGAGCGCCAGGCTGCCATCTGGTCGGGATTCTGCAACAGCGCGATCAGTCCATGGGCGATGGCTGCACCGGTTGTCTCGATCCCGGCCGTGACGAGAAGCTCGAAGAACGTTCCGACATCGTCCTCGCCGAGGCGTTGGCCATCGATCTCAGATGTCGCGAGTACGGTCATCAGATCGTCGCTCTGGGTCCTGAGCCGCTCTGCACGCAGCTGTTTGCCGTACTCGATCAGCTCGGCGACGGCCCGAAATGAATCGATCCGGTCGCCGAACTCCGGGTCGCCGAGCGGCACGGCCGAGCGAGAGAGCGCGGCGATCGACCGCCTATCGGCGACCGGAACGCCGAGAAGGTCGCATGTCACCGCAGTCGGGAGTGCATCAGCGACCTCCCGTGCGAACTCGCAACTGCCGTTCTCGCAGACGTCGTCGAGAAGCGCGCGAACGGTCGACCGAACGCTCTTTGTCAGCAGTCCGATGTGCCGCGGAGAGAACGCCGTCTTGACGTACGCCCGGTACCGTGTGTGCTCCGGCGCATCCATATTGAGCATGCCGCTATAGGAGCGCGCGACCTCCACCGGCAGGTCGAAGAGTTCGGTCCCGAACCCCGAGACGAAGCGCTTCGTGTCGCGACTGACCCGACGGACATCGGCGTGCCTGACGACGGCCCAGTAGCCGCGACCACCTTCCGACCAGATCGTCTTTGGCTCTTCCTGCCACGTGACGGGATCGTGGTCGCGCAGGCGTACGAAATGGCCATCACGGTCGGCGATCGACCAGAAGGTCGGGTCCGACAGACAGGGCGTCATCGATGCCCCTAGACCGCGGGCGGCAACACGAACGCGGTCTCCAACACCTGCGTCTCGCCCGTCTCGGCTGCGCGGTAGCCGCTCTCGATGATGTCGATCACGTGGCGAGCGTGCTCAGGCGTCACCGGAGTCGGCGTGGCGTCGCTGACAAGCCCGACCAGCTGCATGATGTCCTCGAAAACGTGGGATTCGGGAATCGCCCGATGCAATCCGGTGACGTGCGGCAGGACCCGCATCTGGGCCTCCCAGTCCGTGACCGGAGCGTTGTCGGACTTCGCGCGCCCGGGATAGTCAAACCGCTCGCCGTCGAGAAGCACGCCGTCGATCGTCCCAGCTGTCCCGTGGTACACCCCGGCTCCGAACTGCTCCGACACCCCGCCGGCAGCGGTGCCGTGGACAACAGCGAACCGGCTGCCACCGAAGTTGAGGAGCAGGACCGTGTTGTCGTCCGCGTCAGTCGCGATCCTGCGCCCCTGGAACTCCCGCTCCGGGACGAGCACACCTGACAGCGCCGTCACGCCTCGAGCAGCGCCGAGCACGCTCGTCAGCTGATGCAGGGAGTACACGGTGATGTCGTACATCGGTCCGCCGCCGGGCTTGCGGAAGTACCACGAGGGGTCGATCACTATGCCCCCGGGTGAGCCGACCCGTTCGGGCTCGTCGTCCTCGTGATAGCGGCCGAATGAACCGCCGCAGATCACCCACGAGAGCTGCCCTATCGCGCCCTCTTCGATCAGCTGTCGCACCCGCCGGAGCTGAGGGCGCAGAATCTCTCCGGGGGACGGGACGAGTGCGAGACCCTTCTCGCCGGCAAGTGCGATGAGGGTGTCTGCCTCGGCGACGGTCGTGCACAGCGTCTTGTTGACGTGCACGTGCTTCCCGGCCTCGAGTGCCAGGCGGCAGTGCTCGAAGTGGAGTCCGATCGGTGACGCGATCGTGACAGCATCGATTGCGTCGTCGCCGAGGAGCTCCTCGATGGAGGCGTACACGGCGGGCACGCCAAACCGGGAGGCGGTCGCCCGGGCGCGCTCCTGCACCGGGTCGCAGAGCGCCTGGACTCGCACCCGGTCACGAACGTCCTCCTGTGTGAGGTGCGGCAGGATCCCGCGGAGCGAGAGGGCGCCGACCCCAACGACGCCGATGCGAACCGGCCCGGTCACGAGATGCCCCCGTCAGCCGCCGGCAAGAGCACCACCGTCGACGACGAGCGATGTCCCCGTAACGAAGCGAGACTCGTCGGAGGAAAGAAACAGCACGCTGCTGGCAATCTCCGCCGGTTCGGCCATGCGCTGGAGCGGATTGGACAGGGCGTATTCGAGCCTGAGCGCCTCGGGATCGTCCGACAGGTTGAGAAACAGGTCGGTAAGTGGGGTATCCACGATGCCAGGACAGACGCAGTTCACCCTGATCCGCCTGGGTGCGAGCTCGAGCGCGAGGGAGCGCGTCAGCTGCAGCAGCGCCGCCTTCGAGGCGCAGTAAGCGGCAGCGTTCGCACGCGGCTGGAGCGAGTTGACGGAGCCCATGTTCACGATCGCGCCGCCGTCGCGCAGCAACGGGGCAGCGGCGCGGCAGATCCGAAACACGCCGTCGACGTTGACGCTGAACGTCTCACTCCAGATCTCGTCCGGTGTCTCCGAGACCGGCGTTTCGCCAGGGTCGTCGACGCCTGCGTTGTTCGAGAGGATGTCGATAGGACCGAGAAGGTCGGCAGCCTGGTCGAGCGCATCCTCGATCGACGACCGATCGGTCTGGTCGAGCACGAACGTCGCGGGAGCCTTCCCCGTCGACGCCTCGATGAGCGCCGCTGTTTCGGCAACATGAGAGGGCGTCCTCGAGGTCACTACAACCGCGGCTCCCTCCTCGGCGAGCCGAAGCGCGACGGCGCGCCCGATTCCTGATCCGGCGCCCGTCACGAACGCCACTCGGCCGGCGACGCGTCCGCTCATTCCGGCGCCACTCCACGCGGAGGTCGCGCCACTGCGCGCTGAGACGAGCGCACGAGCTTCGTGTTCAGTTGATAGAGGTCTGCGCGGTACGTGATCTCGCCGATCTCGACCATGCGGCCGGTGATGTCGCAGGACATCGTCGTGCACACGAGGAGGGGGGCTCCGGGCGTCGTCGCGAGCGACTCGGCCCGTGACTCGTCTGCGACCGCGGCGCTGACCACGACATCAGCAGTGACAGGGGCGGCGCCGGCAGCCTCGAGCGTCTTGTAGATCGAGGCGGTCGTGAAGTCCTCGGCAGGAAGGTTAGGAGCCACATCGAGAGGCACGCGCGTGCGATCGAGCGCGACTGGCGCTCCGTCGAGCATCCTCAGGCGCCTGAGCTCGAAGACGAGGGCGTGTACCCCGATCTTGAACACGAGCGCCTCCTCCGGGACTGCGCTCCTGGTTGACCGTTCGATCACCTGTGCCGACGCGGTGAGTCCACGTGCGTTCGCGAGTTCCGTGAAGCTCATGAGCATGTTGGGCGGCTCGGCGAGCGAGTCGACCCCTGCACGAATAAAGGAGCCCCGGCCGACCTGGGCCTCGACGATACCTTCATCGACGAGCTGGCCGAGCGCGCGCCGAACTGTCGCGCGACTCACCTCGAGCTGCTCACAGAACTGCCTCTCCGTCGGAAGTCGATCCCCGGGGCGTAGCCTTCCCGACCGGATCGCATCCGTGATCGCTGAGTACACCTGATGGTAGAGCGGATCTCGGGCAGGCGAGATCTCCCCGATCGAATCGAGCCGAGAGCTCACGAGGCTCCGACTCGAGCATGGTCGAGTGCCGCGCTCATAGCCCCGACACCCTCGTCGAGCGCTGCCCTCCTCCTGGCACCAGGTGGGAGACCAACGCACTCCGAACACTCGGCTGGGCGTGTCACCGAATCGACGAGTGCCACTGCGACGACATTCGTAACGCCGACGTCGATCCCGATGGCGCAGACCATTAACGCCACCGTGGGGCGACGCCGAAGGCCGCCCTGGCGATTCCGCCGCCGATGTTGCTGTATCGGTGCTGGGTTCCCGCCGGGCAGTAGAAGCCGTCGCCAGGGTGGAGCTCGTGCCAGCCGACGCCGTCGCGGCCCTCG
>JBKJVI010000167.1:0-11385 GCA_046590225.1 Gaiella sp.
AGCCGACGCCTCCGAGCCTTCCGAGGTATGCCCGCCAGTACTCGCGCGTCCAGACCTCGGGCCAGTCGACGGCAAGGTCGAAGCCGCGCCTCCCTCGGACGCTAGCGGCCGCGAGGACGGCGAAGAACGGGAACGACCCAGTGAGAACGAGGTCGTAGTCGCGTCCACGAGCAAAGAGGTGCCTGAGTGTCCCGAACCCGAAGACGAGCGGCGGGAGAATCCGGCGCCTGCCATCCGCATACAGTTTCATCCGCGGGCCGGCCTCGACGACGCGCACGCCGGGCACGAACCCGGTCTCGTCCTGCTCCCATTGCCGGAGCGTCAGGTACGTCACCTCGTGCCCCTCCGTTGCGAGCCTTTCGGCCAGGCTCCGATAGAAGCGCTCGGCCCCACCGACGGTGTAGGGGTAGAGGCAGTCGTAGACGATGCAGATCCGCACGCTGAACGGGACAGTACCGGGCCGTCGGCAGCAGCCAGAGTTAGGCTGGAACAATGCCTAACCCGATGTCTGTCCGACCAGCAGCCAAGCTCGAGACGGCCGCGGATGAGCCTGACGTGAAAGCTCACGTCGGGCTGAACCTCATCTATCTCGTGCCGGGAGAAACGGGCGGCATGGAGACGTACGCCCGTGAGCTGATCCGAGCGCTGCGCAATGAGGACCAAAGCATGAGCCTTACAGCGTTCGTCAGCGAGGAGGCGTACGCGTCCGACGGCCCGTGGCACGACATCCCCTGCGTGAAGGTGCCGGTGCGGTCACGGCGGCGTCATGAGTGGGTCTGGGGCGAGCAGAAGTTGCTGCCGCCGCTCGCGGCGATGGCCGGGGTCGATCTGGTGCACAGCCTTGCGAGCACCGGTCCTCTGCGTGGTCGATTCCGCCGCGTGGTCACGATCCACGACCTCATCTACCGAGTGCACCCGGAGGCGCACTTCGGCATCCGGTCGGCCGGGATGCGCTTGCTCGTCCCGCTCGTCGCCCGGCGCTCGCACCGGATCATCGTCCCGTCGGAGAGCACGCGCCGCGATCTCGAGCGTTTCCTCCACACATCGCCCGAGAAGGTCGACGTCATCCCCGAAGGGGTCGAAGTGCGATCAGTCGAGCCGACGTCCGAAAGCGCCCTTCGGCTTGAGCATGACCTGAGCGCCCGGCCTGTGCTGCTGACCGCAGCTGCGAAACGGCCGCACAAGAACCTCATCCGCCTGCTTGACGCACTCGCAAGTGTTCCTCCGGAGATCCGCCCGATTCTTGTTCTCCCGGGCTACTCGACGCCGCATGAGGCTGAGCTCCGCGAGCATGCCACTTCGATCGGCGTCTCGGCTGACACCCGGTTCCTTGGATGGATTTCGGACGACGACCTCGAAGGCTTCTACGAGCTTGCAGTGGGTTTCATCTTTCCCTCCCTCTATGAGGGCTTTGGCCTACCCGTACTCGAAGCGATGGCCAGAGGGGTGCCTGTCGCATGTTCGAACCGGGCCTCGCTTCCCGAGGTTGCGGGCGACGCCGCGCTGCTCTTCGACCCCGAGCAGCAGGACGCGATCGCGAAGGCGATCGAGACGCTAGTGACCGATCCCGGCGGGCGGGAGGGCTTGCGCCTGGCTGGTCTCGAGCAGGCGGCGCGCTTCACGTGGGCTGCGACGGCTCGAGAGACTCGTCGTTCATATGACCGAGCACGTGCGGGGGGCTCTGCCGCGGCATCGTCGCGCCGTACGGCGGTGTAGCGGGCTCGCCACCGCGTTCGAACGGCGCGCGCTCGACGAGCCCGAGCAGCTCGGTTTCGGCGCGACGGCGCGCGAACAATTCGCAAGCTTCAGCGCAGCAGCGATGTTACTCCGAACGCGAGACGTCTACACCGACGTAAGCGCGACGTAGTCGGTGACCAGCCGATCGATCTCCGTCTCGCGCTGATGATCCCGCTCGACGAGCGAACGGCCGTGCTCCGCGAGTGAGGTCGCCAGCACTTCGTCGCGCAGCACACGGCCGATCGCGTCCGCCACCGCCCGTGAGACAATAGGCGTCACGAGCGCGTCACGGCCATCCTGGATCGACTCGTACACCCACGGCAGGTCGGAAAGGACACATGGGCAGCCGCAGGCCATCGCCTCCCAGACCGAACGGGGGGAGCTGTCGGACGACGCGATCGAGACGCAGACGTCGGCGGCGCGGTAGTAGTCAGGCAGCGCCGCGGCCGGCACGTGCCCGACCACTCGGATGTTGTCGCGATCCCGTAGACCGGCGAACTGTGGCGGCAGGTCGCCGTAATGCTTCAGCAGCAGAAACGCGTCCGGAAATTCACCGCTGAGGCACTCGAACGCCTCGACGATCGTCTCAGGGTTGTAGACGGGCCGGAGGGCGCGCGGGGCCAGCACGATCGGGCGGTCAGGTAGGTCGAGCCGCTTGCGCGCCTCGGCACGCCCAGGGGAAAACGCGTCGAGATCGACCCCCCAGTTGAGGAGCCGCAGTCGCGAGCGATCCGCACCGAGCGCCGCGACGGCATCAAGCAGCGCACGGGAGTCTGCGGTCAGAAGGTCGGCGCGGCGGGCGACCAGCCGGCCCTTGAGCTTTCCGGCTCTGCTCGCGACGAGCACGTCCGACCCCCAGGCGGTCGCCACAAGCGGCCCGGCGCCGGCGAGGACTGCGACGAGCGGATCTCCGTCTAGGTAATGCGCGTGAACGAGGTCGGGGCAAACCTCCCGCACGAGCCTCCGCAACCAGCGCACCCGAACCACGAGTCGGGCTGGAGCAGGAGCACCGCAAGGAGCGGGCTCGACACGAAATCCGCTCTCCCGCAGCGTCGTGGGAGGCAGATTCGGCGCCTCGTCACCACCGACGACGACCTCGATCCCACGTTCGGCGAGCCCGATCACGAGGTCCTCGACGTGCGGCGAGTTCGTGGTGCCGAGCATAAGGACGCGCATCACGACCCCGTCTTTGGCAGATGTAGAATCGCTCTGCAATGAGCGCTTTCACGGGCCGAAAGGCCCTCGTAACCGGTGCCGGCGGTTTTATCGGCAGCCACCTCGTCGAAACGCTTCTCCTGGAGGGAGCGCAGGTACGCGCGTTCGTTCGCTATAATTCGCGCGGCGACGAGGGGTTGCTCGAGCTTCTTCCGAAGGCGTCGCTCGCCGAAGTCGACATTTTGTTCGGCGACATTCGCGATGTCGAGGCCGTAACGCAGGCCGTGGAGGGCTGTGACCTCGTCTTTCACCTAGCCGCCCTCATCGCAATTCCGTATTCCTACAGCAATCCTCGCGACTACTTCGAGACGAACGTGCTCGGCACGCTGAACGTCGCCCAAGCATGTCGCGTGCGCGACGTCCGGCTCGTGCATACCTCGTCATCAGAGGTCTACGGTACCGCTCAGAGCGTGCCGATCTCCGAGGCTCACCCGTTAGTGGGGCAGTCGCCATACTCGGCGAGCAAGATCGGCGCCGACCAGCTCGTTGAGAGCTTCCATCGCTCCTATGGTCTCCCGGCGACGACCCTGAGGCCGTTCAACACGTACGGCCCACGCCAGTCGGCCCGTGCGATCATCCCGACAATCGTCGCTCAGGCGCTTGCCGGCGATGTCGTTCGCCTCGGATCGCTGACACCGACACGCGACTTCACGTACGTCGGTGATACGGTCGCTGGCTTTCTCGCGGCCGCGAGCGCTGACGCAACAATCGGCCGCACGCTCCAGCTGGGAACGGGCGAAGAGATCTCGGTCGGCGACCTCGTCGGCGAGGTCGAGCGGCTTCTGGGTAGGACGTTGAAGGTCGAGCAGGAGAGCACGCGCCTGCGCCCATCAGGAAGCGAGGTTATGCAGCTCGTGTCCGATCATTCGCTGATGACCACCCTGACGGGCTGGCAGCCGCAGGTCGGGCTCGCGGAAGGACTCACCGCAACGGCCGCGTGGATCCGCGAGCATCGCGACCGCTATCGGGTCGACGGGTACGTCGTCTAACGATGCGGGCTGTAATCCTCGCGGGTGGACGCGGCACGAGGTTGCGCCCGTACACGATGGTGCTCCCGAAGCCGCTCGTACCAGTCGGGGATCGTCCGGTGCTCGAGTTGATTCTCCACCGCCTAGCCGCCTGCGGGTTCGTCCAGGCAGACCTCTGCATCGGGCATCTGGGCGAGCTGATCATGGCGTACTTCGCCGACGGATCCCGGGTGCCGGACGGGATGACGCTCCGGTACCACCGCGAGGACGAGCCGCTCGGAACCGCCGGCGCATTGCGCGCGCTCGACGGTCTCGATGGCACATTCCTGGTGATGAACGGTGACATCGTCACCACCCTCGACTTCGGGGCTCTCGTGGATTTCCACCGCGCGCAGAACGCCGCGCTCACGATCGCCACCATGGAGAAGGAGGTGCCGATTTCGCTGGGCGTGATCGAGCGCGACACGGACAACCGCGTGACGGGGTATGTCGAGAAACCGACGTTGTCGTTTCCCGTCAGCATGGGCGTATACGTGTACGAGCCCCGGGTGCTCGACCTGATGCCGCAGGGATACTTCGACTTCCCGGACGTGGTACACCTGCTGATCGAGCAGGGAGAGTCGGTGGTCTCGTATCCGTTCTCCGGCATGTGGTTCGACATCGGTACGTCCGGCGATCACGAGCGGGCCGTCGAAGCGCTCGAGTTCGAGGGCGAGTCGCCGTGACGCAGTGGCGGGTGCCGCTCGCGGACGTGCTCGTCACCGACGAGGACATCGCCGCGGTTGTCGACGCATACCGCACGGGCTGGCTCAGCATGGGACCGCGTACCGAGGAGTTCGAGGAGCGCTTCGCGGCGTATACCGGTGCGCGTCACGCGATTGCAGTGGCGAACGGGACGGCTGCGCTCCACCTCGCATGCCTTGCGGTCGGCATCGGGCCTGGTGACGAGGTGATCGTCCCTTCGATGACGTTCGTCGCCAGCGTGAACGCCATCGCCTACACCGGTGCGACTCCAGTCTTCGCCGACATCGTCTCGCTGACCGAGCCCTGGCTGTCAGCCGCGGCAACCGAGGCAGCGCTTGGCCCGCAGACCGCCGCGATCATGACGGTGGCCTACGGCGGTCACGCTGGTGAGACGGCGGCGTTGCGCAACCTCGCGACGGCGCGGGGCCTGGCGCTGATCGAGGACGCGGCCCACGCGGCCGGTTCTCGGGTCAACGGGCGGCATCTCGGCACAGTCGGCACGGTCGGGGCGTTCAGCTTCTTCTCGAACAAGAACCTCGCAGTCGGTGAGGGCGGCATGGTCGTGACGGATGACGACGAGATCGCCTCGAAGCTCAGGCTGCTGCGCTCGCACGGAATGACGACGCTGACCTGGGATCGTCACCAGGGGCACGCATCGAGCTACGACGTGGTTGCCCTTGGCTACAACTATCGCCTGGACGAGCCACGGGCGGCTTTCGGGCTCTCGCGACTCTCGCGGCTGGACGGCGAGAACGAGCAGCGACGTGCAGTCGTTGCGAAGTACCGGACAGCGTTCGCCAACGCCGGTAGCTTCGCCGTCGCGCTTCCGCCGCGCGAAGACCTGGTCTCGGCGGAGCACCTGTTCACCATCGTGCTCGATGAGGACGCTGACCGCGATGCATTTCGTGCCGTCCTCGCCGGCGAGGGTATCCAAACGAGCGTTCATTATCCGCCCGTGCACAGGTTCTCGATCTACGGCGACGGTGAGGCGAAGCTTCCGGTGACGTCGAGTTACGGGGCGAGGACGGTGACGTTGCCGCTCTTCGCCCACATGACCGAAGAGCAGGTCGATCTCGTGACCGATGAGGTGCTGAGCGTGTCGCGTTGGACATTTAACTGAACTCGTTAGCCGTTGCGTTGCCCGCGACCACGGCGCGTCAAAATTCGCCCTACGGCCCGGCGAAACGAGACGGAGAGCGCCCGGTAGTCGTCAAGATCGACACGCCCCGGTACAAAGTCGCCGAGACGGACGGGAGCGGTGCGAATGAACAGAACGTATGACAGGATCATGGTGATCCCGTAGCCGACAGTAGTCGCGATTGCAGCGCCGTTGGCGCCGTATGACGGGATGAGCGCTACCGCTGCGCCGAACGTGACGAGCGTGGAGAAGAGGCCCAAGCCAATCGCGTATCGCGTTCTGCCTAGGCGAAGCAAGAACCAAATCGCGAGGATGCTCGCGGGCGCGAACATGACGACGCCGGGAAGAAGTAAGAGCAGCGGGGTGATGCTCGCACGGAACGGCGGCCCGAACACAACTGGCACGAGAACGGGCGCCATGATGGCCAGTACGGAGGCCGAGATGACTCCGAGGACGAGTGCGTGTCTCCCGGCTCTGGCGATCGTCGCCGCTGCGTCGCGGTCGGATCGCGTCACCACCGGAGCGATGATGGCCGCCGCGAGGGCTGCCGAAACCACCCAGGTGAGCTCCGCGAGCGACGCGGACAGTGAGTAGATGCCGACCGCACGCACGCCGCGGTTCGCCTCCAGCACGAAAAACTCGATTCGATAGTTGAGGAGCGCGACGAGGTTTGCAGCTCCGACCCGTAGAGCGAACGACAGCATTTTCCACATCTCGGCGCTAGCACCTCGCGGGAAACGCAATGGTCGTAAGTGGTCACGAACGCAAATTGCGGCTGCAGTTGCTGCAAGGGCCTGGGCCGTGCACCATCCGAGAAGTGCAGCGGTCAGGCCATAGTCGAGACCCACGACGAGCACGATCAGCGTGACAAGGCCAGCGAGTGGAGGTAGCGCCTGGACAATGTTCCACGCGCGCGTTCGGCCGAGTGCGAGCAGCGCGCCGCTGAGTGCCTGCGAGACGACGATCGCCGGCACACCAACGGCGACGACGAACGAGATTCCGTAGCCGTCGGGCGCTAGCGCCAGGTCGATCGGCACGAGAGCGATGCCGGCAATCGCTCCCGCCCCGAGCGCGAGTAGCAGTGCCACACGGAGCAAGGCGTCCCTCTCCTCCGGCCTCTGTCGGAATGCGTGCGCGTACGCCGTCCCGATGTTCCCGACAAGCGCGGCCATCAGGGTGGCCGTGAGAAGTGCCCATACGTAGGCGCCTCGACCGCTTGGCTGGAGGTAGCGCGTCGTGACGATCATCGTCGCAAGTCCGGCAGGCAGGATGAGGAGCCTGAAGACGACTGTCTCCATCGCGTTGCGACCGGTCGCGCGTTGGCCCGGGGTGAGGACAGGAGCGTCCCGGGAGACCTCGTCCGTCACGTTCGCCTTCGGCGTGCAAGCAAGGCGTGAGAGATGCCCGCAAGTGTCCCGAGCGCGGACGAGTCGCTCCACGCGAGCACGGGGGACTCGACGCCGCCGAGGCGCTCCTTGAATCGCGCGACTCCGGGCAGGCTGGCGCTTGCACCCAGGTTCACCGCTTTTGTCGCCGCCGCGCGCGCTGCGTTGAGCATCGTCGCGACCGCGAGATATCCCACCTCGGCCTGGCGCCCTTCGTCGTTCTGCGCGGCAAGCCAGTACATCCAGTGCGTCACACCACGCAGGACGGCAAGTGATCCGACTGGGCGACCATCGATACGAACGTCGAAAAACAGCCCGACGCCTTGTTCCGCGGTCGCCGCGATCAAGTCGAGTGGGTAGGTGACACCCCATGACTTCGATGCATTCGCGTAGAGTTCGCAAAAGACGCCCGGATTCGGCGTCTCCTCACAAACCGCGCCTGCCCGCGTTGCCCGACGGATCGATTGACGTCCTCGCTTCGTGATGCGCTCGTCAGGGGGCCTCTCAAGGTAGACGAACTGCGTGTCCCCGACTCGGCGACCGCCAGCCGTCGGTTCGAACACATCGTGGATGATGAGTCGCTGAGCTCCCGATGCTCGCCGCGCCGCATGAAGGAGCGCACGGACCTCACCCGCATCGAGTTGACGCGACGCACGCACCCCCGAGTAGCCGTACGGGATATAGGCAGTGTGATGGCGCCGCACAAGGGCGACCGCTGCGATCGTTCCGTCCGCGGCCGAGGCCGCGAAGCTGACGTCCCGCGCTCCGCCCAGGGTCGCAACGCACGCGCTCCGGTAGCCCTCGGACTCGAATGGTCCGGCTCGATCGAGGAGATCGAGGGCAGTCGGGTCGGGGGCCCATTTCATCGCGATCGTAGGCTACCCTGCTTCCGTGGGAGAGGCACGTGAGCCGGGCGTTGGCCCCACCTGGGGGGAGCGTGCGCAGCTTCCAGGACTTGCCTCGGTTGTCGACCCCGCTGATTTGGCGGGGCTGAAGAACGCGCTCATAGACAGGGTTCATCGTGCTGCGCTTGATGTCGTGGATCGCGCGCGCGGCCAGCGGATCCTCGACTTCGGCTCCGGGACCGGCCGCTTGACGGATTGGCTCCAGGCGCTCGGTGCCGATGTTCTGGGAGTCGACGCGTCGCCGGAGATGATCGGTGCGGCACGGTCAGCAGTTCCTTCTGGGAAGTTCGAGCTCCTTGAGTCGGGCCGGATACCGGCCGACGACGGGTCATTCGATACCGCTCTCTCGGTCTGGGTCCTCCAGTATTTCGTGACGGAAGCGGCAGCTTTGGAGACGATCTCCCGCGAGCTCACACGTGTGCTCGCGCCGGGCGGTCGGCTCGTGGCGATCGAGCAGGTCCAACACGGCGGGCTCGAGCGCGGGGGTTCGCTCGATACGTATGCCACTGGCTTCGCGGCGGCAGGGCTCACGACGACGACTTCGCCAATTCGGGTCTCGGACTCCCGTATCGTCGGTCGTGCCGCGCGTCGGCGTTGGACGGCCGCGCTACCGGGCCTCGAGCGCATCGCGACATTCGAGGCGCGACGGATTAGGCCCGAAACGCTCACAGGCGGCCGCTACGCGGACTACTTGTTCGTCGGAACACGCTGAAGGGACTTCAGTGACACCGCGCCACCTCCTGGTCGTCTCGTACAACCACCCGCCCTTCCCAGGCCCGGGAGGGAACCGCTGGCTAGCGATGGCTCGGTACCTCCGCGAAGCGGGCCACACCGTTACAATTCTCGCGAGTAATGCGTACGGTGGGTTGCCGGACGACGGTGATCTTGGCGTCATCCGAGTCAGCGACCTCAAGTCCTCCCGTGTACTTCGAGGGTTGCTCCGCAGAGGAGAGCTGGCGCCGGCTGCGGTTGCCGAGGAGAACACCGGTATCGAGCTGCCGGCGCCCGCCGTTCTGACGAAGGTGGTTGTGCCGGACGCCTACGTCGTCAGCTGGTTGCCCGCGGCGGTCGCTGCTGCGCGTCGCTGCATGGCCCATACCCCAACCGACTGCCTCATCACCAGCGGCCCGCCGGAATCAATGCATCTGACTGGACTTCTCCTCGGGCGGCGGCGGCCAGCCTGGGTAGTCGATCTCCGCGATGGGTGGTCATACGAGCCGCTACGTGAGCCATTCCCCCTCAGGACACAGCGTCGACTGGATGTCAGGTTGGAGCGCAAGGTGGTCAAGAGCGCCGATGCGATCACGACGGTGACTGACCCGATCACGAACGACATTCGGGCTCGCTACGGCGTCAACGCCGCAACGGTGCCCAACGCGTACGACCCGGGGCTCGATGTCACGCTGGAGTCCGAGGAACTGCCAGCCCTGCCCCCGGGCCGGCTGCTCCTTGTTCATACCGGAACGCTGAGCGGGCTAAGAGGGCGCGACCCTCGCCCGCTCGTCGAGGCATTGACTCACCTCTCGGGCGACCCCGATACCTCCCGACTGGCGTTCATCCAGGTTGGACCGATTTCCGCCGAAGACGAGACACTCCTCAAGCCGCTGCGCGATCGCGGTCTGGCGCACATTCTCGGCGTCGTTCCTCGGACAACAGCGATTGCGCTCCAGCGCCGGGCTGATGCGTTGCTGCTGATCACATCCGCCGACGTGAGCCAGTCGACCGCCAAGCTCTACGAATATCTGGCTGCAGGCAGGCCGATCATCGCACTCGCTGACGGGAACGAGGCTGCTCGGATTGTCCGAGCAACCAACGCCGGTCGAATCGTTCCGCCGGGGGACGTCCATGCGATCACAGCAGCACTGCGAGCAGTCGTATCAGGAGAGCTCGCCAGGGAATTTGCGCCGCACGGGATAGCCGAATACACGTACCCCGCACCCGCGCGGACAATGGAGGCGATAGTCGAACGGTGTATCGCGGTCCACGGCAGACGAGCTGGGATCACGTCGTATAGATCTTTCGGCGCATCTTGAGACTCTCGGCGAACGTGATCTCGGTGTCGATCGACACCGATGGCGGGCGTTCCCGTCGTGGTAGTCCCCTCGCTGAGCGCCAGCCGGCGAGCCTTCCGCGAAGTGCGGACAGATCCCTCGAAAGGATTGCGTCTCCTGCAACGACGAGAGTCTCCGTCGCGAGCGTGCGAACGGACGCCCTACTACGGAGGACGCCGTAGCGTCGAACGAAATACCCGCGTCCAAACCCGCTCTGCCGGCGCTGCCATCCTGAGCGATGACTCGCGGTCGCCGAGCCGTAGTGCGTTGCAACAGCGTCGTGGGCGAGCGCCGTGGGCCATCCCGCAGCACGCAGGCGCAACGCAAACTCGGTGTCCTCCCCGTACATGAATACACCCTCATCGAGGCCCTCGACCTCCTCCCACGCAGTCCGGCGATACGCACCTGCGGCGCCAAACGGCCCGGCGAGAACCGGCCGCGTCAAGAAAGCATCGCTCAGCGGTCGTCCCCGCAGCCGCGGGTATCCGGCGAGTGTCACGTCCGCCGCGATACCGACGCTGTCGATCGTTGTGGCGTCCTGTCGAACGAGAACTGCAGCGACCGATCCGAGCCGGTCGTCGGAGTCGAGCGGTTCGACGAGTCGGTCGAGGAACTCAGGAGGGCAGTCGACGTCGTTGTTGAGGAGGACGACGACGTCGCCTCCGCCCTCCTCGGCGCCGCGGTTGCACGCAACAGAAAATCCCTGGTTGGCAGCGAGCTCAACCACCACTGTGTCGGGAAACTCCGACCGAACCCTCTCGGGCGTGCCGTCCGCCGAAGCGTTGTCCACGACGATCACGGTGTGCGACCGCGTCTGGCACGCGAGGTGCTGAAGGCAGCTGCGGGTCAGATCCCAGCCATTGAAGGTGGGGATGACGACATCGACGGAGAGGCTCACGATGTGCGCACCTCGGTCGCAAAAGGCCGGTCGTCCCGGCATCCGAGAGGGCGTCGAGTTCGGGGCCGGATTTCCGGATTCGATGCGGGCCACATCATGGGCCGGTCCTCGCCTTTCGGATAGTAGTAATTGCCAAACCCGTCCATACACTCTGAAACTATGAGCGTTCAGGCGGTCACCCGCGACGTCATGCCGGAACTGGCGCCCCCTCGGGTCTCCGTCGTCATACCCTGCCTGAACGAGGCGGAGAACATCGTCCAGTGTGTCACTGCGGCCTGGGCGGCGCTCGACGACAACGGCCTCTCGGGTGAGGTGATCGTCGCCGACAACGGCTCGACCGACGC
>JBKJVI010000087.1:0-37782 GCA_046590225.1 Gaiella sp.
TCGCATCCGCGAGCTCTGCATCGCCGATCGTCGGATATGTCCTACCGAGTTCGCCCGTTGCCGGATTGGTCACCGCATAGTCGCTCACATCGTCCTCCTGCTCGATCGTCACTTTGCCGGGTGTTCAGTCTGGAAAACCACTAGAACAGTACCGGGTCGGCCGTATCAAGAACGGCGTGCCGAGGATCAATTCTTGCCCGGGGCATCGCGTTCTCTAGGATGCCTCACACTCGCCGCGAAATCAGATCTGGCTGCTCCCAAGGAGGCCGTTGCCGCGATGGTCCTGATCACCGAGTACTTCGATCCGCACCACAACCCGTACTGGGCGATCCTCCGCCAGGTCGGCGTCGAGGGGGCGATCTCGAAGTGACGCCGCCGTGCGGCTTCGCTTTGGAAACGGCGACGGCCTCACGATTGAGAGGGAGATCTCAGTTATTGGCGGAACCGTGCGCGTCGAGAAACGTCGTCGGGAACAAAGGCCCTCGCCCTGCTCCATTCATGCTCGTCGAGCACCTCATTCTCGGTGGTGAGGTTCTCGGCCCTTCGACGCGGATCCGGATCGAGGGAGCAAGGATGATCGAGCTGGCGAACGAGGGCCATCGCACCGGCAGCGAGGACGAGTGGCCCCGGATCGTCCGTGATGGAATGCCCGACGACTGGAGCGCGAGACCGCCCGACCACTCGGCCCGATACGGGGCGATCCACGCCTTCACCCATCGAGCTCTTCTGGTCGAAGTGCCCGAACGGAATCACGGCGGCGCGTGAGGAGCAAGGATGAGGCATGATTGATCGACACGCGGGGCGATGAAGGAGGTCTACTCGTGGCACTCTCACTTCAGAGAGAACTCGAAGTGGCCGGCGAGCTGGCGAGGGTGCAACCGCTGCTCCTACGTCTTCACCTGATCGAGAAGCCGAAGAAGCGCCGCCCCGAGCGGGATTTGATTCTTGCGGGCGGCACGATCGTTGTCGGCACTGTCGTTGCCGCCGTAGTGGTGGGGCGCGGGCGCTGCAAGACGAGCACTCCCGATGACATCCAGGGGTTCGCCCAGACTAGCGTCGATGCGGAACCGCCGGAGACTGCGTTCGGACTCGAAGGCGCAGAACCGCCGTCAGGCCACGAGCCGGAATAGAACGCAGCTGACCGCCACACGCACACGCCGCTAGAGCAAAGCACCATCGAGCTGTCGCTTTCGAAGAACGCAGAGGACGGCTCCTACATCGCCCATCTCGTCGCTCTTCGGGAGGTACGGGCGCGGCTCGGAGACGTGCAGGGCGTCGCACGCGCCCTCGGCCACCAGGCGGTCGATCAGCTCAACGCAGGCGCGCTCCGCCCAGACGTCTTCACGCTGCGAAAAGACGATCGCACCGTCGGTGCGCACGAGGCGGCAGAACTCCCGCACCGTCGCCTCGGTGTCGGGGAGGTAGGTCGGGACACCGACGCAGCACAACGCATCGAACTCGTCGTCTGCGAACAGGGTCGGCAGCTGCTGCAGGTCGACCTCGACCACGCGCTCGTACGCGCCGGTTGCCTCGGCGTGTGCAAGCGCATTGGGTGAAAGGTCGCAGCCCACGATCGCTGCGAACCCGGCTGCCCGGAGCGCGCGGCCGGAGCGACCCGTGCCGCAGCCGACGTCGAGAACACGCGCGGCGTCAGGCTGCGCGTCGCGGAGCAGCTCGGCGACGTCACCGGGCGTTCGATAGTTCCACGCGGCAACGTCTGCCTCGTACCGATCGGCCCAGGCATCGTAGAGCGCCCGCACCTCGATCGGATCGGTCGACGCGATCCGGAGCTTGCCGTCTGCGACCGATCTTTCGGTGTCCTCACTCACACCGCGGTGTATCCCACGAGACCCCGGCTTTCACCTGGCCGGTACTCCGACCGGGTACGCGACGCGTGCAGGAGGCCGAACGCCGCCCACGAACCCGGTCGGGTGGACGGATCCAAGGACGGCGCCTGGCGTCGAGAGAATGTGCGCCTCCGAAGCCGACGTGGCGTCGGAGGCTCCGGTCCACTCCGACTGCGCGGCCCGAAGCGTCGGTGGACCGCGGCGTCGGTGACAGTTGGGGTGGTCGTCGCAATCTCATCGTCCGCAGCCACAGCCGCTCCACGAATGCCGGTCGGATTTCATGACGATGCGACGTTCCGCTGGAGCACCGGGGCGGCCGCGGCGCTCACGAGTGCGAGCGCAGCAAAAGCGTCCGTGATCCGCACGATCGCAAACTGGCGCTCGATCGCCCCGCAGAAGCCACGGCAAGCGAAGGACTCGTTCGACCCGGCGTACAGGTTCAGCAGCCTCGACGATCTCGTGCAGAACGCTCAGAGGAACGGACTCCAGGTGATGATCACGATCTGGGGCACGCCTCGATGGGCGAATGAGAGTCAGGGCCCAAACGTGGCGCCCACACGGCCGAGCGACCTCGAGGACTTCGGGCGGGCGATCGCCGATCGCTACTCGGGCCGACATCCAGGCTTTCCTCATGTCGGTCGCTACTCGATCTGGAACGAGCCGAACCTGGAGATCTTCCTCACTCCGCAGTTCGGCCGGAGCGGGGAGATCGTCAGCCCACGGTCGTACGCCCGGCTCTACCGGGCCGGCCATGCGGGCATCAAGGCAGGCAACGCTTCGGCGCTCGTCGCGATCGGCGAGACATCGAATCAGGGCCGTGACCGACCGCTTCGAGGAGTCGCCGACTCGGTCGCGCCCGGCACGTTCGCCCGCATCCTTGCGCAGGAGCGAAACCTCCCGTTCGATGCCTACGCAACACACCCGTATCCGACCCGCCCGAACGCGCCGCCAACAGAAAAAGTCCGCTGGCCGAACGTCACGCTCTCCCAGCTGCCGCGATTCGAGAGGTCACTGGACCGGTGGTTCAAGCGCACTGAGATCCCCATCTGGATCACGGAGTACGGCTACCAGACGAAGCCCGGTGACCGGTTCGGAGTGACGGAAGCGCAGCAGGCGCGCTACCTCTCGCTGGTGATGAATCAGCTCAAGGCCGACCCACGCGTCCAACTGTTCATCTGGTTTATCTTCCGCGACTCCACACGGGGCCTCTGGCAGAGCGGCCTGACAACCGAATCCGGCCGCGCAAAACCCGCCTATGCAACCTTCCAGGCGCTCGCACAGTCGATGGGCGGACAGGTCGTGAAGATCGCGCCCGGGATCAAGCCCACCATCAAGCTGCCCGTACCGCGCCTCGCCTTCGTCTCTCCCGCCGGTTCGACCATTGGCGTCACCTACCGCGTCTATCGCGGTACCCAGATGGTCGCCATGGGCCAACCAGCACCCCGGCTCCAGATCAACCAGTCCGTCAGCTTCGTCGCGAGCTTCACGCCGGCCCCGCGCCACCGATACAGGATCGAGATCGACGCCGGGGACATCAGTGGCAATCACGTCCTCGCCACGTACAACCTCCTCACGACGGCTGAACCGGGCACTGGAATCCGGACGCTCTCCGACTCGGCGTCGTGTAAGTCATCGCCGAGATTGCCGGGGCCAACGAAGCAATCGCAGCGATGCTGATGACCGCCTGCCACCCGAGGGCCTGGTCGACCCGAAATGAACGACCTCCGCTTGCGTCGTCCGGTGATCACGCCGATGATGCACCGATGCCAACCACCCTGACTGACGCCAAAGCCACCGTTCTCTCAGCCATCCCGCTCTAGTCCATGGCCTACGCCTTTCCCACGGGAGGGATGCCTCCGTCGAGCGACGATCCCTCGCACGCCGGTGCGATCTTCACGACCACCTACGCCTTCATCCCCGGCAGCGTGATGCGCGACATCGTGGCGAGCGAACTGCCTGCCTGGACCGGCACCCGCGCCTGGATCCTCGCTCGCCCCCTCTCCGGCTTCGCCGAGACGTTTGCCCAGTACGCGGTCGAGGTCGTTCCCGGCGGCGGCAGCGACAGCCCCGAGCCTGACACCGGCGCCGAGGCGGGGATCTTCGTGGCGAGCGGTGAGATGACACTCACGGTGGACGAATCCCGCACGACCGTCGGCGTGGGTGGCTACGCCTACATCCCCCCGGGGCACAGCTGGACCGTGCGGAACGACGACACGACAGCTCTGCGGTTTCACTGGGTGCGGAAGCGCTACGTTCCAGCAGCCGGGCTCACGAGGCCCGACCCGATCCTCACCTCCGATGCGGAGGTGCCGATCGACTGGATCGACAGCGCCGAGAACTGGGGCACGACACGCTTCGCCGATCCCTTCGACCTACGCCACGACATGCACGTCAACATCGTCACCTTCGAGCCCGGAGGCCGGATTCCATTCGCGGAGACGCACGTTATGGAGCATGGGATCTACGTCCTCGAAGGAACCGCCGAGTACCTCCTCAATCGCGACTGGTTCTCGGTCGAGCCGGGCGACTTCCTCTGGCTTCGTGCTTTCTGCCCACAGGCGTGCATCGCGACGGGGGGCGGTCGGTTCCGGTACCTGCTGTACAAGGACGTGAACCGGCACCCCGAGCTCGTCGTGCGATGACCGCTCACATTCGGATCGAGCCCCTCGAAACCGCCGAATTTGCCCCCTACGGCGACGTGCTCGAGGCCAACGGAGCGCCGGACCGGATTATCAACGAGGGGTTGTGCGAGCGCTTCCACGACCGGGCCCGACTCGACTTCGGCCCGGACGGCCGAGCCGGGATCAGCATCTTTCACGCGGTGCCGCGTTCGCTTCCGCTGCTGCTCACCCTGGTCGAGCGCCATCCGGATGGATCACAGGCCTTCATCCCGATGTCCGCTGAACCGTTTCTCGTCGTCGTGGCCGCGGACGTCGAGGGGCAACCGGCAGAGGTGCGCGCGTTTCGCACCGCACCCGGGCAGGGAGTGAATCTCCTGCGCAACACATGGCACGGCGTGCTGACGCCCCTCGCGAAACCGGGCCTCTTCGCGGTGATCGACCGGATCGGCCCGACCCCGAACCTCGAGGAGCACCAGCTCGCCGCTCCCGTCACCGTCTCTGACTAGTGGGGTAGTGCACCGTGGACGACGTCGCCCTCGACGAGTGTCGCCATGACCCGCGCCTCGCCGATCGCTCCCGCCCCGCGGTCGAGCAGATCACGATCGAGGATGACGAGATCTGCCAGCTTGCCAGGCTCGATCGAGCCCGTATCGCGATCGCGGTGATTGACGTACGCCGAGCCCATAGTGGCTGCGGTGATCGCCTCGTCCAGCGTCAGTCGCTCCTGCGGGATTAGGGGTTCGTCGCCATCCCGGCCGGGTCGACGACGGGTGACGGCGACCTCGAGCTGGAGCAATGGATCGGGCGTCGACACGTTCCAGTCGCTCCCGAATGCGAGCCTTCCTCCCTGGCGGAGGATGCTCCCGAACGGATACATCGACGCTCCGGCCTCGGGGCTCACGAACGGAAGCGTCAGGTCCAGCACATACCCCGAGAGCACGGCCCAGTACGGCGTCACGTTCGCGACGACACCGAGCTCACCGAAGCGTGGCAGGTCGGCAGCGTCGGCGAACTGCACGTGGGCGAGATGATGGCGTGCGTCACGTCGGCCGTTGAGCGCCGTAGCGGGCTCGAGCGCGTCGAGCGACTCACGAACTGCCCTATCTCCGAGCGCGTGGATGTGAACCTGGAAGCCGTTGGCATCGAGCAGACCGACGATCCGTTTCAAACGGTCGGGCTCGAACAGGCCCGGTCAGGGGCGCGGTGAGCACGGGCTTCCGTGACCACTTGTTGCCGACAGCCTTCCGCCGCCGGGAGTAGCCTTCTGGGATGTCGATGCGCATCGACGACGGTCACCACATTCCTCCTGACGACGACTGGTTCGCGCCGAGCGTGCAGCCGACGGGCGCTCGAGAGAATCCGCCGCCTCAGAGTGACGACGCCTACGACCACGAGCCCGAGTGGGACCCGACGGATGACTGGGAGCACGACAACCTTGCCAGCCGGGATGTCGCCCACCGACATTTCGGGGTCGTGCTGGCCGTGATCGCCGCCGTCTTCCTCGTTCTCGCCGGCTTCATCGTGGGGCGCATAACCAAGGACTCGACGGAAACCGTCGTGACGATCACCTCGACGGTCGAGACGCAGGCCCCGACGACCCCGGCCGAGACGACGCCTGCGGAGAGCACCCCCGCTGCGAGCACGCCCACCGAGAGCACCCCCGCTGAGAGCACTCCCACCGAGAGCACGCCCACCGAATCGACGCCGGCCGTGACGACACCGGCAAGCCCACCGACATCCGTCCCGGCCGACGAGACGCTCCGGCCCGGCACCAAGGACTCGCAGTCCGTCGCAACGTTGCAGGCCGCCCTCACGAGCCTCGGGTACGCGGCCGGAACACCGGACGGAAGCTACGGCCCATCGACCGTCGCGGCAGTCTCGGCTTTCCAGACGGCCAAGGGCCTCCCGGCAGACGGTGTCTCTGGACCGGCGACGCTCGCAGCGATCAACGCGGCCCTCGCGAAGGGCTGACGGTGGGGTGTCCCGCAACGTTCGACCCGAAATGATCGTTGCGGGACACCCCACTCCATGTTGATTTGGGTCGTGCGGTCTCGGGTCAGCGACCGAACCAGCGGGCGCGACGGCTCGAGCCGAAGTACTCCTTGTCTCGGACGAGCTCGTCCGAGGGCTCGTTGAAGACGCCCGTCGGCTTCGGGCCCGAGTAGAAATCGACATCGACGCGGCCGACGAGCCCGTGGCCGAACTCGATGTAGCACGACCCGCGTCCGTCGTACGGCTCGGGCTGCTCACCGCCACGAATGGTCGCAATGATCGATCGGGCGACGACCCGCGCCGCGCGTTCGGCGAAAACCCCGGCCTTTGGCACGCCGACGGTGGTGACGTCACCGACGGCATACACGCCGGCAATCTGCGTCTCGAGCGTCGCGTGACCGACCGGGATGTATCCGTCGACTGCGAGACCGCTCTCGAGCACGACGTCGGGCGCGCGATGCTTCGGAACGCCGAGGAAGAGGTCAAAGAGCATCTCCGTTCCGTCGTCGAGCACGGCGACGCTGCGAGCGTGATCGATCGAGCTGACCCGACGATCGGGAACGAATGCGATACCGCGCTCGACGAACGCATCGAGGAGCGCTGCCGACGTCTCCGGCGACGGCGGGACGAGCCGCGGAAACGGCATCACGACGGAGATCTGACAGTCGTCGCGCACACCCCGCGCGACGAGATCGTCGTGGAGCAGCAGGGCGCACTCGCTCGGCGCAGGCGGGCACTTGAACGGCGCACCACAGACGCCGATGATCGCGTGCCCCCTCGTGAAGGTGGGAATCACCTCGCCGAGAAGAGCGGCACCCTCGAACGAATAGAACTCGTTCGCGCCGTCCGCGAGGCCGGGAGTTGCATCGAGGTCGTAGTCGGCCCCGAGTGCGATGACGAGGAAGTCGGCCTCGTGGACTCCCTGGTCGGTGGTCGCGCTCCGCGCCTCCGCGTCGATCGAGATAACCGTCTGCTGGAGGAACCGCACACCGGGCCTCTCGATGTCGGCGTACGGAAGCCGTGTCTCGGCCAGCGTCTGGCGGCCGAACATCACGTCAAGCTTGGAGTAGCCGAACGAGAACGCCGCGTTGCGGTCGATCAGGGTGATGTCGATGTCATCGCCGAGCTCCTCCGACAGAGTCGTCGCGAGCTCGAGGCCACCGAAACCGGCTCCGAGAATAAGAGCGCGTTTCAGAATGACGGTTCGTCGGCGGGGCGTGATGCGCGAGTGCGATGCGAGGACGCAGGGAGCCTGCCGATACGGGACGTATCGGGGCGACCGAGGACGAAGCAGCGCGCCGCGCAGCGCGTCCCGGCGGCACAAGGCTTCATTCTGAAACGCGCTCCAAGGACCGTGGTGGCCACGTCGAGATCATATGCACTCGCAACTGCGCCAGCCGATTCGAGAGTTTCAGGTCCGTAGATCAGCTCGAACGTCAGGCCGTTCGCCCCGGGTCGACCATCTCGACGAAGTCATGCTCGCCGGTGTCGTCGCTCCGAACGAGCACGAAATCACTTCGTAACGACCACCAGTCGCCTTGTATGCCCTGAGGACGGTCGGGATCATCGGCCGATCTCACGACGAACTCGCGAAGCAGCGACTGCTTTACGGCAAAGACTGCGTCCGAGTCGATGTAGTCGCTGTCGCGATCAAAGATGTGGGTCGCCACTGATCGGTGTCCGGGGGCGCGGACGATCACGTGGATGTGGGCGGGTCGCCAGGGATGCCGGCCGGTCGCACGCAGCATCTGACCGACGGGGCCGTCATCAGGAATCGGGTACGCGGTGGGACGAACAGCGATGAAACCGAACGACCCATCCTCACGGGTCGTAAAACGTCCACGCAGGTGTGTCTCCGGCGCCTCCGGGTCCTGCGTGGCGTAGAGCTCGTTGTCCCCGTTCTGCCACACGTCGAGCTCGGCACCCGCGATCGACGTCCCGTCGAGAGACAGCACGCGGCCGTGGATCCACGCGGGATCACCGGCCGGCACCTCGTCGAGATGCGCTCCATACGGACGCTGCGGCGCGTTCGGGACGTAGAAGGGGCCGAGCACGGTGGACTCCGTCGCGGCCGCGGGAAACGGATGGCCGATCGCGTCGACCAGCATCGAGACGCCCAGTGCATCGGACCAGAGAATCCACTCCTGGCGACGCTCATCGGTGATCTGACCCGTTGCGGTGAGCATCCGGATCGCGTCACGCCACTCCCCCTCTGTCAACTCGACCTCCCTGACAAACCCGTGGAGGAAGGTGACGAGGGATCGCATGATCGTTGCGAGCCTCTCGTCCTCACACGCGTCGAGCCGGGCGATGACCTCCGCAGTGATCGTGTCGGGGCTCGTAGGCCGCAACTGCTGCGACGAAGCGTCGGTTGGATGCTCGACATCACCGCTCACGAGGGATCGTACGATACAGAACAGCGGCTGCTTACTCTTCGGCAGCCGATTCCGTTGGGGCCCGCCCCGACGTCGCCGGAGATCCGCCTCTCGTATCGCCCTTTCGGCGTCCCGACCGGAGATGGGCCTGGACGGATACGATCGCCCGTGGATGGGCATTACTGTCGGAATCGACACCGGAGGGACGTTCACGGATCTCGTCGCCGTCGACGAAGCCACTGGCCGCTGGCACGTCGCAAAGGTTCCTTCGAATCCGCAGAACCCCGTTTCGGCGATCGATGCTTCCCTCCATGCGGCGGGCTTCGACCCGGCCGATGTGAGCTTTGTGGTCGTCGGCACGACGATCGGTATCAATGCCGTTCTGACTCGCCGAGGTGCACGGGTCATGTACCTGACGACAGAGGGGTTCGAGGATGTCCTTCATATCCAGCGGATCAACCGCAAGCACCACTACGATTTCCACTGGCGCAAGCCCACCCCACTCGCACACCGGCCCGACTGCATCGGCGTGCGGGAGCGTCTCGATGAGGAAGGTCGCGTCCTCGAACCGATCGACCTCGAGGCACTCGCAAGGTCAATCGAGGACGTGTTGGAGAACGGAGGGGAGCAGCCCGCGGTCGCGGTCTGCTTCCTCTTCTCGTATCTCAATCCCGAGCACGAACTGGCAGCGCGCGCACTCCTCACGGAACGCTTCCCGCAGCTGACGGTGTCACTTTCACACGAGGTCGCGCCAATCTGGCGCGAGTACGAGCGGGGCACCACTGTCACCGTAGACGCGTATCTGAAGCCACTCTTCGAGCAGTACGTGGACGGTGTCTCTGACGCCCTCGCGGGGAACGGGACAGGTGGTCAGTGGGCGCTGCTCAAGTCGAACGGCGGCCATGCCCTCGCCGACGAGGCGCGGGGGCGTCCGGCCCACCTCCTGCTGTCAGGTATCGCGGGCGGAGCGATCGGCGGTGCCTATGCAGCGCGTACCGCAGGGACTCCGCAGGCGATCGCTCTCGACATGGGAGGGACGAGCTGCGACGTCTGCCTCGTCGTCGACGGCGAGGCACTCTACTCCTCCGATTTCGAGATCGAGTTCGGCTTTCCCGTCAGCGTCCCGAGCGTCTCGACCCGGACGATCGGCGCCGGCGGTGGCTCGATCGGCTGGGTCGACCCGGGTGGCTTCCTCCAGGTCGGCCCACAGAGCGCCGGGGCTGTCCCCGGGCCTGCGTGCTACGCACAGGGGGGTGAGAGCGCCACGATCACCGATGCCGATGTCGTGCTCGGGCGCCTCGACCCGTCGTACTTCCTCGGCGGACAGATGTCGCTCGATCCGGAACGATCGCGGGCAGTGCTCGATGACCTCGGCCAGCTCCTCGGACTTGATCGCATCGAGACAGCGTCGGCGATGGTCCGGATCTGCAACGAGAACATGGCGAACGCAATTCGGATCGTCACGGTCGAGCAGGGGATCGACCCGCGCGACTTTGCGCTCGTCGCCTTCGGCGGTGCCGGTGCGACGCACGCCTGCGAGATTGCCGACGCCATCAATATGCGGCGCGTTGTCGTGCCCCCGCGACCGGGCCTCTGCTCCGCATTCGGGGCACTTGCCGCAAGCGTGCGCGTGGACGCCGTCCGCAGCGTGTACCTCACGGATCGCACCACCTCCGCAACCGCCCTCGATACGCTCTTTCACGAACTCGAAGCGCAGGCGCTTTTCGACGTGGCAGCACAGGGGCTCGCGCAGCAACCCAGCGTACGCCGCTTCATCGCGATGCGGTACCAGGGCCAGAACTACGAACAGGAGGTTGTCGTGCCGACAGGCACTGTCGACGAGGCTGCGCTCGCCGAGCTCTACTCCGGCTACGGTCGCCTCTACGAAGGGTTCTACGGCTACCGGCTCGACGGCATCCCGATCGAGCTCGTCCGGCTCTCGGTTGTCGCGATGGGGGAGCCGCCCGCGTTCGCGAGCCTTCCGACCGAGGAGGCAAAGGGAGAAGGACCCGAACGTCGTGAAGTCTTCTTCCCCGGCTCCGGCTTCATCCCCACGGACATCGTGCGGCGTGATCGTCTCGCCCCCGCGGAGACGCGCCTCGGCCCATTGATCGTCGAGTCGATGGACTCAACGGTCGTCGTCCCGCCCGCCTGGACGTTGACTGCCTCGCCCACCGGCATTCTCGACCTCACACGCGCATGATCGACCCTGTCACCCTCGCTGTCGTCAACAACGCGCTCGTGAACATCTGCCGCGAGATGGGTATCACGATGATCCGGACTGCCTTCTCACCGATCTTCAACGAGGGTCTCGACTTCTCGTGCGTGCTGTTCGACCGACGCGGCAACATGATCGGCCAGGCGGAGTTCTGCCCCGCCCAGATTGCGGCGAGCCTCTTCATCGTGAGGTGGACGCTCGAGGAGCTCGGTGTCGATTCGTTCGAACCCGGCGATGTCGTCCTCCACAACGACCCATACCGAGGGGGCGCACACATCCCGGAGCATGCAGTGATCCGGCCCGTCTTCCACGAGGGCGAGCTCTTCGGCTTTGTCGCGAACGTCGGTCACCTGGCAGAGATCGGCGGCAAAGCGGTCGGCAGCTTCGCGGCGGACGCAACCGAGGTCTTCCAGGAGGGCTTGCGCATCCCGCCGGTGAAAATCGTCAAGCGCGACGTGAATGACATGGATCTCTGGCGACTGATCATGGCGAACCATCGAACACCGAGGAACACGTGGGGCGACATCAACGCGCAGATCGGTTCGCTGCGAGTCGCAGAGCGACGTGTGATCGAGTTACTCGACCGCTTCGGCCGTGATTTTATCGACAAGGCCGCCGAGGAGCTGATGGACTACTCCGAGCGTTGGATGAGAGCCGAGATCGAGGCGATTCCAGACGGTGCCTACGCATTCACGGAGCGGATGGAGGACGACGGTGTCGTCGACGAGCCCGTGACGTTCCACGTCACCGTGACCGTCAAGGGCGACGAGCTGATCGTCGACTGGACGGGCACCGACCCCCAGGTACGCGGGCCGATCAACGCGACCTACGGCGTCACGGCCGGCGCCACGTACAACGCGGTGTTCCATCTCACCGACCATCACATCCCGAAGAACTCCGGTGCCTACCGGCCGATCCGGATCATCGCGCCGCCCGGCTCAGCAGTGAACGTCGTCTACCCGGGGCCGTCGGTCGGCGGCAACACCGAGACACATCCGAAGCTGGCCGACATGGTTATCGCCGCACTCGCCCCGGCACTGCCCGACCGCGTTGCTGCCGCCGAGGGTGGGACCGCGTGCAATTTCCTCTTCGGTGGCATCCACCCGAAGACCGGTGACTACTACGCGAACTACCACCTCGAAGGGGGTGGTTGGGGCGCAAAGTCGTACGACGACGGCAACGATGCGATCATCGTCAAGAACGGCAACTGCCGGAACACGCCGGTTGAGATCTTCGAGACGCGCTTTCCGCTACGGGTCGTCGAATACTCTCTGATCGAGGGCTCGGGGGGCCCGGGCCGGATGCGCGGTGGCCTCGGCACCCGACGGATCCTGCGCGTGCAGGAGGGTGCAGAAGTGACCTGCAACGCGCTGTTCGACCGAACGAAGGAGGGCTTTGGCGCGTTCGGGCTCGAGGGAGGAGGCACCGGGGGTCGTGGCGCAATCCTCGTCAAACTCAAAGGCGAAATAGAATTTCGCACCTTCTCCGAGGTCTTCGGTACGACCTCGTCCTCGAAGTTCACGAACATCGTGTTGACCGGTGGCGACGAGGTGTTGATCCACTCACCGGGAGGCGGCGGGTACGGCGACCCGCGCGAACGCGAACCCGAACGCGTGGCTCGTGACGTCTTCGAAAGGTTCGTCACCCCCGAGCAGGCGCGCGCGGTCTACGGCTGGCAAGGAGCCTGATGACAAGGAATGAGTCGGAACCGGTCAGGAACGACCAGGCAACGGTCAGTACCGGCGAACTGGCTGGCGGCGGGATACTCGTGCGAAGGGACGGCACCTGATGGGAACATGGCGTGAGCGGACTCCGGCGGTGTGGGAGACCGTCGTGACGCCGTGCGACTGTTGCGGGCAGGTCGTTGCGAAGCGACTCTGGATCGTGGAAGTCGACGGTGACGAGCGTCGCTTCTGCTCACCGGAGTGCGAAGATCTCTACCGGGAATACGTTTTGCCGCGCAAGCCCGCCGATCGCTGACGGTCGGGGCCGGCGCCGACCACCGATGCCGAGATGACGCGGACGCGGGGGAACCAACGCCACGTCGGCGATCATGTCGATGTCGTAGCGGAGGGCAACCGATGAGTCATTCTGGTCCTGCAACGCTCTCCACCGACGCAGGGCAACCGGTAGAGGCAACTCGGGTCGTCGTCTCCACGGAGACACCGGGCTACATGGCCGACGCGCGCGTTGGCTCATCTCCCACCGGACCATTCGTCTCGATCTCGAATGAGCAGTCGGTGCGAGCCAAGACGACGTTCGTCCTCGAGCCCCGGAGCGGCCGTTACGTCCTGCTTTGGATCACGTCGATGCCCGAAGAGGGCGCCGCCACCGTAAACGAGATCACCGTGTCGGCGGCAGGCTGACGATGTCGCTGCTCAAAGCGATCATCGTCGCCGTCGCCCTCTTCATCGGGCTCCCGATCCTCCTCCTGCTCGCCGGGGCAGCAGGCCCGATCGGCTGGGTCGCTGCCGCGAGCATCCTGCCTCTGGTGGTGCTCGGCGTGCTGCTCTGGCTCGGGTGGTTCCGACGGCGCCCTGACGACGGACCCTGGCACTGACGGAGGCGTGACCCGATACGGTCTCCGTGTGGAGCGCGAGACGATGACCTGGGACGATCTCGGCACGGGTTGCCGTGAGCTTGCCGATACGTTGCTCGTCGATGACTGGATTCCCGATCTCGTCCTTGGCATCTCCCGCGGCGGATTGCTCATCGCCGGCGCCCTTGCCTACGCTCTCGGTGTCAAGAACACCGCGACGATCAGCGTCGAGTTCTACACCGGCATCGACGAGCGGCTCGAGCTGCCCATGCTGCTTCCCCCCGTGCCCGATCTGGTCGACCTCGGCTCGGCGCGCGTGCTCATCGCCGATGACGTGGCCGACACGGGCGCAACGCTCGAGCTGGTGCGGGACTTCTGCGCCGGTCGTGTCGCCGAGGCGCGCGTCGCCGTCCTCTACGAGAAGTCCCGGTCGAGCGTCGCGTGCGAGTACGTCTGGCGACGTACCGACCGGTGGATCACGTTTCCGTGGAGCGCACTCCCGCCCGTGACCGGCGGTCACGCTGCCTGACAATCCGAAACGCCGTAACCCCGATTTCTGAATTAGAATTGAGGTGCTCAGGTTCAAAAGGGGGATGCGAGTGCTTCAGGGGAAGCGACAGAATGTGGCATCACGTGCCATGCGCGGCATGCTTGCGATCACAATCGTGGCGATTGTTTTACCTGCAACGAGCCTCGCTGCTTCCCCGAATCCCGACCCGGCGCCCCTCAACCCCGACCCCACTGAAACCGTGACGACAACACCCACCCCGACACCATCCATCCCGACACCTCCGACCGCGACGGCACCGACCACGAGCTCGTCCGGTTCTTTGGCGCGCCCCCGATCGTCCAGCGCGGGCTCGAGCAGCGGCTCCTCGGCCCCCACAACGCAATCCAGCTCCGGTACGAGCTCCTCGAGCTCCAGGTCGACATCCTCTGGTTCCTCGACGAGCGCGGCCGCACTGGCAGCGGCCGAGAAGCGCCAGAAGGCGGCCAAGGCGGGCGCTCGCGCCAGGCAGGTTCGCCTCAGGGCCGTAGAGGCCGCGGCCGCGCAGGCCCGCAAGGCGCAGGCCAAAGAGCGAGCTGCGACGCTCGCCGCGGCGAGTGCAGTTGCGACACTAACGCCCGCGACCACAGGTAGCGACAACTCATTTCCTCGAGTCGGCGAGCTGTTGCTCGGACTCTCAGCCCTGCTCGTTCTGCTCGCGCTCACACCGTCCCGTGCCGCATACGCGGTTTCGCCGAGGGTCGGCCAGACACTCGCGCAGGGGCGACTCGCGCTCGCGGGGGCCGGCGTCGCGATAGTGGTCGGCCTGCTCGTTACGTTCGGGCTCGGAGGAGGAGCCTGATGCGACGATTCCTCCTCGCTGCGACGGTCGTCGTAGGGGCAGTCTTGTTGGCGGTCGTTCCACTCGCAAGCGCTGTCGCTCCCGGCGTCACGATCGACCCCGCCTCCGCCCCGGCCAACCCGACGAAGGAGACGACGGCGAACTTCTCTTTCAGCTCGCCTGAGCCCGCCGCAACCTTCGATTGCGATCTCGACGGAAGCGTGGTGCCGTCGTGCACATCTCCGAAGGCGTACTCCGGTCTCACCGATGGGCCCCACACCTTCATCGTGACCGCGACGAACCCCCCCGATCCTGACACGAGCTCGGACTCGTACACCTGGACCGTGGATACGACCGCCCCGCCCGTGCCGACGATCACGAGCGGCCCGACCGGCACGACGAACGACGCATCACCCACCTTCGCATTCAACTCCCTTGGCGCCACGAGCTTCAAGTGCTCGATCGATGACGCCACACCGACCGCCAACTGCGACGGCGGCACCTTCACGGCCTCCGCGCTCGCCGACGGCGCCCACACGTTCTACGTCACCGCGGCAGACAGCCTCGGCACCACGAGCTCCGCGGCGACCCAACCCTTCACCGTCGACAGCACCCCTCCGCCCGTCCCGACGATCACGAGCGGTCCGACCGGCACGACGAACGACGCATCACCCACCTTCGCGTTCAACTCCCTTGGCGCGGCGAGCTTCAAGTGCTCGATCGATGACGCCACACCCAGCATCGCGTGTAACGGCGGTTCGTTTACGCCGTCTCCGGCACTCGGTTCGGGCGGCCACACCTTCTACGTCACCGCCGCGGACAGCGCCGGTAACACGAGCGCGGCCGCCAGCCAGGGGTTCACCGTCGACACTGTCGCGCCCGATACGACGATCTCCCCGGCCGTTCCCCCAACGATCGCGAGCACGACCGTGTCGATCGCGTTCTCCTCGGCCGACGGGACGGCGACCTTCGCCTGCAAGCTCGACTCGGGCACCTTCGACCCGTGCGTCTCGCCGGCCGGTCTCGCCGGCCTCGCAGACGGGTCACACACGTTCGCGGTCCGAGCAACCGACGCAGCAGGCAACGTCGACGCGTCACCCGCAACGGCCAGCTGGATCATCGACACGACGCCGCCGGCCCTGACAGGCCCGGGCAGCCTTGGCGTCGAGGCGGACGGGGGGGGCGGAACGAAAGTCGCGTTCAGCGTCACCGGCTCCGATGGCGGACTCGCGCTCCTTCCTGGCGTGATCACCTGTGCGCCGGTCTCGAACACGCGGTTTCCCCTTGGACAATCGACCGTGACGTGCACCGCACAGGATTCCGCGGGAAACACCGGCACGCTCGCGTTCGACATCACGGTCCGGGACACGACACCTCCCTCGATCAACGCACCAGACGCCTCCTTTACCGCCACCGATACGGCCGGGATCGCGCGTACCGACCCTGCGATCGCCTCGTATCTGGCAGGCATCTCGGCGTCGGATCTCGTCTCGACGCCGACCGTGACGACAACGACTCCGGAGCAGCTACCGATCGGAATCACGAAGATCGTCGTGACCGCCAGGGACGCAGCCGGCAATCAGGCTCAGCGTACCGTGACGCTCACGATCCTCGAGCCCGGCAAGAAGGCCGCGCCTCCCGACTTCACGCCGCCCGGCCCCGTGCGGAACCCCAAGGCCGCGGCTGGCGACCGCAAGATCGTCCTGACGTGGGTGAACCCGACGGCGGCCGATCTCGCGTTGGTACGGATCACGCGCACGGCCGTCGGTTCGACCGCCGAGACCACCGTCTACTCGAGCCTCAAGCCCGCGTTCACGAATCGCGGTCTCAAGAACGGTGTTGCGTACCGGTTCGTGATCGTCGCCCTCGACAAGGCCGGAAACTCATCGTCCCCCGTCGTCGTGACGGCGACGCCGGTGGCCCCGCTTCTCGCCTCGCCGAGGCCCGGTGCCCGAGTGGCGAAGCCACCGCTGCTCCGCTGGGCGACCATTCCGGCGACGACGTATTACAACGTCCAGCTCTACCGAGGCGGGAAGAAGATCCTTTCCGCCTGGCCGGCAGTGACCCGATTGCAGCTGAAGGCAAAGTGGACCTACGACAATCGCAAGTACGTGCTCAAGCCGGGAATCTACACCTGGTATGCCTGGCCAGGCGTCGGCCCGCGCTCGGCCGCCGTCTACGGCCCGCTTCTGGGCAAGAGCCAGTTCCTGGTCACGGTGCCCAGGGTCTGAGCGCACCGAAGGCCACGGCTAGCGAAGAAGTCGGAGCCGCGCCGGATCGATGCCGAGCGAAGCGCGCATGAAGCGGTGCATCGTCCCGTCGGCTTTCATGCGACTGAGGGCGCGGTCGACCTCGGCAACGGTCAGCGGGCCACCCGCACCAACTGCGACGACGGAGCCAACCCCGTACGAAACGCGTGCCGTGACAGGACCGAGGACGCCGCCACGACCCTTCACGAAACGACCGACCTCGTCCGCATCGACGAGCGCCGCGTCACACACACCGGTCTGCACGAGCACGAGAAGACGCTCCTGCGACGGCGCGATGATGTGCCTCCCCGCATCGCCGAGCGCTGAGGTCATAGCCCGCGCTCCATTGCTCTCGAGGACCGAGCACACGATCTTGCCCTTGAAGTCGCGCAGGCTCCGGAACGGCGGAACTCCGCGGCGGAGGACGACCGCCTGGTCACTCCCGAGGTAGGGCTGCGTGAGACCCGCGTGAGCCGACGCATCACCCGTCGGTGAGAGCGACGCGATCACGAGATGCCACGCCTCGGGAGCTGTCGGCCGGAGTCGCGCAGCAGTCGGCATGTAGACGAACTTCACGCGAGGCACCCGCAACCGCCGGGCCAGATCCCTCGCGATGTCGACCTCGAGCCCGCGGGCGAGAATCACGTCGTTCCCTCGTACGACGCCTGCCTGGCGCACAGGATCACGGAGGTCGAGCCCGACGACGAGAACAGCTGGTCGAGGTTCGGAGGTCGGAGCGGGAGGCGCGTCGTCTGCCCGGCTCTGGGCAGGCATGCCGAGTGCGACGACGACGGCAGCGACGATCGCGGAGCTGCCGATGAGGCACGCCACCACGACTCCCACCGAGTCGACCACGGCGTCCGCGGCCGCACGAGGGCTCACGCAGCACTCATGTCGTCGAACACATCGACACGGGTACCGGACTCGGCGAAGCCGAACAACATCGGCGCGTCGTAGCGATTGACGCGGATGCATCCATGGGAAGCCGCATACGCCGGGACAGAGCCATACTCGTGAAACGCGATCCCGCCCGTAAAGTAGCTCGCCCAGGGGAGCCAGACCTTGAACGGCACTGACCACGAGTACCGCTCCTTGCGGTAGACGGAGAACGAGCCGTGGGGAGTTCTGCCACCAGCGCCCGACGAGATGTGGACGACCCTCACGACCCGGTTGTCCTCGACGAGAAGCGCGACCTGACGCCGAAGCTGAACCTCGATCCGTCTTCCCGGGGCCTCGAGTGCGGGCGTCGGACGTGTCGCCCGCAGAAGCGCCGAGACCGTTGCAGGGCTGAACGAGCCGTCTCGACTCAGGTTGGCCCACTTCTGAAAGCCGAGAACAGCGGTCGATGTCTGGTCGTCGACCACACGGGTCACTCCGGTCGACGCAAGGAAGCCGAGGTCGACGAGCCGCTGCCGGAGCTCACGCTGCGTCGGCTCGGCCGTGGTGTGCCCGACCGCTTTCGTGATCGGCTGCCGAAGCTCGTACCCGGGAAACAGCCCCACCGGAACCCCGCCCTCGATCAGAATCTTCACGGCAATGACTCCCGGAATGCTCCGAACGGTGCGAATCAGCTGTGCGACGCGGCCCGCCCGTGCGACCTCGTCGCGGCCGGAAGCAAACCGCGCCCCGAGATCGACGGTGACGATCCGTCGCTCGACCGTGACAGAAAGCAGGGGCGTCGCACGAGGAATCGACGAGCGCACTCCCCGTCGCTGCTCCACCGCCGTCGGCCCGGCCAACAACAGCTGGATCGCGGCTTCGATCGTCTTCCCGCTCCGAGCAACCGACACCGGTGTACCTCCGGCGGTGAACCAGACGTGCACTCGTGCGTCCGCTGCCGGGGCGAGCATCAGTCCACACGCAGCCGAGACGAGGAGTACCCTGCCTTTCACGGATACCCAGTTCGACGGGCCGTGGCCCGTTTCCTACCCCCGTCTGGGATGGAGGCGAGGCCCTCAAGCCCGATTCCACTCGCGCCGATGAGTTCTGGACATCGTGGCTCGTCCTCCTGACAACAACGCGGTCGCGCAGCACGCGACGCGCGCCGAAAGCGGCGCGGTGCCCTCGCTCGCTCTCGTCGACTCGTACCGCCGACTCGCGGACGTCTTCCACGACGTCCTCTCCGAGCAATCGCTCGACGCTCTGCTCGAGCGCATCGCGGATACGCTCGGCGATCTCATCCCGTACGACGACCTGGCATTCTACGAGGCCGATGAGGTGACGCGGAAGCTGCGAGGCGTGTTCGCCCGGGGCGACTACGCCGACGAGGTCATCGCCGACGAGCCATTCACCTACGGGGAGGGGATCACCGGGTGGGCCGTCGAGCACCGCGAGCCCGTCCTCGCGAACCGTGCCGATCTCGATCCGCGCGTGAGATTCGTCGAGGGCACACCCCCCGACCCCGAGTCGCTTCTGGCAGTGCCCTTGATCGCTCGCGGCGGCATCAAGGGCGCGCTCAACATCTACCGCGTCGGTGTGACCGAGTTCACCGACGAGGAGTTTCAGCTCGCAGTCCGCTTCGGTGACGCGGCGGCCCTTGCTCTCGACAATGCCCAGGTTCGAGCAACGCTCGAGCTCCAGGCGCAGACGGATTCGCTGACCGGTCTCTGGAACCACAGGACATTCCACGAGCGGTTGCGAAACGAGGTTGTTCGGGCTTCGACCGAGCGGAGTACCGTGGCGCTGCTCATGCTCGACCTCGACGACTTCAAGCGGGTCAACGACATCTACGGCCACGCAGTCGGCGATCAGGTGCTCGTCGAGCTCGCAGTCGAGTTGCGCGCAAGCGTCCGCCAGAGCGACGACGTCTGCCGGACCGGCGGTGAAGAATTCGCGATCATCATGCCGGCGGGAGACCTCGGCGCCGCGCAGCGGCTCGCGAAGCGCGTCGCCGAGCGCATCGCACTCGCGACGTTCGACCCCGTCGGGCCGATGACCCTCTCGATCGGGATCGCAATCGGGCCGGAGCACGCTGCGAACCCACGGGAGCTCGTTGCCTGCGCAGAGCTCGCGATGATGACCGCCAAGGCACGAGGCAAGTGCCGGGTCGTCGTATTCCACGAAGACGAGAGCGAGAGGCCGGAGGCGTTGACACGCCGCAGCGCTGACATCCGCTCGCTCGCCCATCTGAAAATGCTGCACGGCGTCTCGAGCAGACTCACGCGGCTTCTCGAGATCGACGAGATCGGCGCGACGGTGTGCGACGAGCTTCGCCAGCTGATCGACTATCACAACTGCCGCGTCTTCCTCCGCGAAGGAGACGATCTGCTCCCGATCGCCTTCCGCGGCGATCTGACGCAGGGGAACGAGTCTCCCCTCGAAGTACTCGCGACGAAGGTTGGAGTCGGTGTCACCGGTCATGTCGCCGCTACGGGAGCGGCATTCCTGACGGGGGACGCGGCGCACTGCGGCATCGGGCATCACATCGAGGGAACGGCTGACATCGAAGAGTCGCTCCTTGCGGTACCGCTGCGCTACGGCGCCGACGTGGTCGGTGTTCTCGTCATCTCGAAGCTCGGGCTCGACCAGTTCGATGAAGACGACCAGCGCCTCCTCGAGGTTCTCGCCGGCCACGCTTCGGTGGCACTCGTCAACGCGCGGCTCTACGAGGCCGAACGACGAGAAGCCAAGGGAGCGAAGGCGCTGCTCGAGCTTTCGCGCGAGCTCTCATCGGGGATGCAACTCGATGACGTCGTCGACCGAATCGCGATCGGGGGAGCCCGAATCCTCGGGGTCGAGCGAACGTCGGTCTGGCTGCCCGAAAGCGAGAGTGCAGGGAGCGACATCATCTGCCGCGGAGCGTGGTCGGCGCCCGGCATCACGGGCTCGGCCCAGGTCGGCGACCGGTTGCCGGCTCCCGTGGCAGCCACGTTCGCCCGCAGCCCGGAACCGTTCGTGGTCACCCTCGATGAGTACAAGAGCGTTGTCGCAGAACACTTTCCGGGCGTCCTTGCCGACGCCTACGCGGTCGTGCCAATCGCCCTCGACGCCGGCTGGGGTGCGATCACGTTCGCACTCGACGGCGCTGACAGCCTGGATGATCGCCAGCTCGAGCTCCTGGGTGCGATCGCCGGCCAGGCGAAGCTGGCTCTGACGAACGCACTCAGCTTCGAAAGCCTGGAGCGCACGTTCCTCTCGACGGTCGAGGCACTTGCGAACGCGCTCGAGGCGAAGGACGAGTACACCTCGACGCACGCCCGGTGGATCCGTGACATGGCGATCATGGTCGCCGAGGAGCTCGGTCTGGACGCGGCAACGTTGAAGCGCGTCGAGCTGGGCGCACTGTTCCACGACATCGGCAAGATCGGGATCCCCTCGGCAATCCTCTCCAAGCCCGGACCTCTCACGGACGAGGAGCGCGAGATCATCGAGACCCACCCCGCTCTCGGCGAGCAGATTCTCGCACCGATCGATCAGCTAGAGCACGTGCGGCCGATCGTCCGTGCCTGCCATGAGCGCTACGACGGGATGGGGTACCCGGACGGGCTCGCGGGTGAGGAGATACCTCTCGAGGCGCGCATCATCTTCGTGTGCGATGCCTTCCACGCGATGACGACGACTCGACCGTACCGGGACGCACTCCCAACAGCGGAGGCACACAGGCGGCTCCTCAAGGCGTCCGGCTCACAGTTCGATCCGGCGGTCGTCGACATCTGCGTGCGAGTGCTTCAGGCCCCGTAACGCACGGACGCCGACGTTCGCCTCATCCGGCGCGGCGCAGGAGCACGATCGAGCGACCCTCGACCTCGACCTGGCCACGCGCGCGCAGAACCCAGGAGCCTGACGCAACCTCCGGCTCGGCCGTCGACAGCTCGAACTCGAAGCGACGACCGAACCGTACGGGGGGCAGCGTGAACGTCAGCGTGTCGCGCCAGCCGTTGAAGAGGACGAGGAAGGAGTCGCCGACGATCGGGTCGCCCTCTCTCGTCTCGTCCATGATCTCCGCCCCGTTCAGGAACGCGCCGAGCGCAGAAGCGTCTCCGCGCTCCCAGTCACCCTGCGTCATCGCCCGACCGTCGGGACGGAACCACCACACGTCGGGCGCACCCGAGTCCTCGTGCTCGAGCCCGGTGAGGAAGGATGGCCTCCGAAACACGGGGTGCTGATGACGCAGCGCAATCAGCCGCTTGGTGAAGGCGACGTGCGCACGGGCGGAATCATCGTGCTCCCAGCTGACCCAGCTGATCTCGTTGTCCTGGCAGTAGCCGTTGTTGTTGCCGTGCTGCGTCCGCCCGAACTCGTCACCGGCGAGCAGCATCGGTACGCCGTGCGAAAGCAGGAGCGTCGCGAGGAAGTTACGCCGCTGACGTTCCCTCAAATCACGCACCGCGACGTCGCCCGTCTCCCCTTCGACGCCGCAGTTCCACGAGCGATTGTCGGTCGTCCCATCGCGATTCCCCTCGAGGTTCTCCTCGTTGCGCTTCTCCTCGTACGTGACGAGATCGCGCAACGTGAATCCGTCGTGGCACGTAATGAAATTGATCGAGGCGAAGGGCTTCCGCCCGTCGAGTTGATAGAGGTCGCTCGAGCCCGTAAATCGACGGGCAAACGACGCGACCGCCGTGCGGCCGCGCCAGAAGTCACGCATCGTATCCCGGTACATCCCGTTCCACTCCGTCCAGAGCACAGGGAAGTTGCCGACCTGGTAGCCGCCCTCACCGACGTCCCACGGCTCCGCGATCAGCTTGACCTGCGACAGAATCGGATCCTGGTGGATGATGTCGAAGAAGGCCGAGAGCTTGTCGACGTCGTGAAACTCGCGCGCGAGTGCAGAGGCAAGGTCGAAACGGAAGCCGTCGACGTGGCACTCCGTCACGAAGTACCGCAGCGAATCCATGATCAGCCGCAGGACGGAAGGATTAACGGGATTGAGGGAGTTGCCGGTCCCGGTGAAGTCCATGTAGGTGCGCGGATCGTCCGGCATCGTCCGGTAGTAGGCGAGGTTGTCGATGCCCCGGAACGACAGGCTCGGGCCAAGCTGGTTGCCCTCTGCCGTGTGGTTGTAGACGACGTCGAGGATCACCTCGATGCCGGCGCGGTGCATCGCCTTGACGAGCCCCTTGAACTCGCGCACTTGCTGCCCGTGCGTGCCCGTCGCGGCGTATCCTGCGTGAGGTGCGAGGAATCCGATCGTTGAATAGCCCCAGTAGTTCGTCAGCCCGCGTTCCTGCAGGGAGTGCTCGTCGGCGATGTGATGGATCGGCAGCAGCTCGACTGCCGTGACTCCCAGTTCGACGAGATGCGCAATTGCGGCATCCGACGCAAGCCCGGCGTAGGTACCACGGAGATCATCGCGAACCCCGGGTAGCAGCTTCGTGAACCCCTTGACGTGGAGCTCGTAGATCACCGTCTCGTTCCAGGGCCGACAGACGAGGCGATCGTCCTCCCAGTCGAACGACTCGTCGATGACAACCGACTTCGGGATCGCAGCCGCATCGTCGCTCAGGTCGATTACGAGGTCGTCGCCGTCAGCGTAGGCGAGCGTGCGCCCGCGATCCCAAAGGACGGGTCCCTCGATGGCCTTTGCGTACGGATCGATCAGAAGCTTGTGCGGGTTGAAGCGGTGGCCGCGCTCGGGAGCCCACGGTCCGTGAACGCGGTAGCCGTAGCGCTGACCCGGTCCGACGCCCGGGAGGTAGCCGTGCCAGTTGTGGGCCGTATGCCGACCCAGAACGCAGCGAGATTCGACGTCGTCTTCAGCGAAGAGGCACAGTTCGACGCGCTCGGCATGCTCCGAGGTCAGCGAGAAGTTTGTCCCGTTTCCATCCCAGGTTGCACCAAGGGGGAACGGCTGTCCGGGCCACGCACGCACTAGTGCAGCAGCTCCGAACCATGCACCTGAAACTGCCGCTGCTTCGCCGCACTAGAGCTAGTGGTCGGCCGCTGCGCGACCGGCTGTCTGGTGGGTGCCTGGCTCCGCTTCGCGGAGGGGCCGCCAGCGGCCCTGGGGCACCGGTTCGGGTCGAAACCGTTGGAAGGGTGCACTACCCCGCGGCCTCGGCCGAGCGCAGGCCGCGGAGGGCCCACACCGAGAAGACCAGCGCGAGAGCGAGAGCGAGGCCGAAGCTCAATCCGACCTGCGTCGCGTCGCCGGCGAGCAGCCCTCTTCCCGTTCCGAGCGCGTAGGTGATCGGGTTGAACTTCGCGACGGCGTGCATGGCGCCGCCGAGGAGCGCGAGCGGCACGTAGACGGGAGCGAGGAAAAGAAGGAGGAAGACGGGCATCTGCATCAACGGGCCTGCCTGGATCGTCCGCAATCGCATTGCGATCCCGGCCGACCAGAAGAAGCCGCACATGTTGATGATCAGGGCGAGCGTGTAGAGCCCGATCAGGTCGACAGGCCCGCCGCCGACCTTCATGCCCGACGCAAGCGCGATCACCGTGAGCAGCGTCGCCGTGATGCACCAGCGCAGGATTGCGGCGAGCCCATACCCGATCACGATGCCCGTTCTGTTCGGCGAGGCGAGCATCAGCCGTCGAGCGAAGCCTCCCTCGAAGTCGCGGGCGACGCCGAAGCCGGTGAAGACCCCGCCGAAGGCCGCCGATTGCAGGAGGACGAAGACGAACTGGAAGGCCGTATACCCGTTCGGATAGTCGAACCCCGGCACGTTCTGCACCTGCGAGAGCCCACCGGCGAAGGCGACGAAGAAGAACAACGGGAACATCAGCGACGGCAGAAGGAGCGACGGTGTCGTGATCACGTTCTTCAGCGTCCGCCAGGCCACACCCGAAACGACGCCCCAGAGTCTCATGTGCGCTCCATCCTTCTGCTCAGGGCCCAACTCGCGGCGATGAGCGCGAGGATCGCGAGGACCGTCGCGATCGAGAATCCGAGCGCGAGCGCGCGCGCGTCCCACCCCGTGATGATCAGGCTCCGCACGCACTCGATCAGATACGAGACAGGGTTGATCGAGGCAAGAAAGTGGAACCAGGGAACGGCGATGAGGTCGCGCGGTGTGTTCATCGACGAGATGAAGAGGAAGACGAAGAGCACGGGGAAGAGGCCCTGGATCGACTCGCCGGAGCCGGTGCGAAGCGCGAGAAACGAGCCGAGCGCACCGAAGCCGACGGCCACGAGGGCCGCGTAAACGAGCAACAGGGCGATTCCGGCCGGCCCGGAGGCGAAGCGAACGCCGAGCAGGAGCCCTACGGAGATGTAGAACACCGCCTGCAGGACGCCGAGCACGACGATGCCCGCGATCTGCCCCGCGAGGAGTGCCGAGCCGCGAACGGGCGTCAGCGAGAGCCGCGAGAAGAATCCTGTCTGGATGTCGCGCGCGAGATCGGTTCCGGCGTTCATCGTCGAGAACAGCGCGCCCTGGATGAACGGAACGGCGAGGGCGAACGCGAAGAATGAGTCGGTCGGGAAGCCCGGGAGCTCGGTGGATGCCTTGAGGCCACCCGAGTTCATCAGCAGGAGCGCCACAGGAAAGATCAGCGGGGGAATCGCGCTTGCCGGTTGTCGCGCGGTGCGCATGATCGAGCGCTGCGCGAGCGCACCGACCTGTGTCAGCAGCGGGGAGCTCATCGAGCCGACGCCCCGTCCTCCCCGGTCGCCGCTCCCTCGAGGGTCCTGCCGGTCTTGGCGAGGAAGACGTCGTCGAGCGTCGGCGCCCGCAACTCGATGTCGTCGACGACGACACCGTCGGCGTCCATCGCCCTGATCACGTCGACGAGGCCGATTCCCTCGCGGAGGCGCACCACGAGCTCGCGCTCGCTCCCGAGCGGCTCGCCGTACCGCTTCATCAGCTCGGCAATCCGTTGCCTGTCCTCCTCCCGACAGGGAGTGACGTGAATCGACGGCCTGCCGATCTCGTCTTTCAGCGAGGCTGGAGTACCCTCCGCGACGATCTTGCCGTTGTCGATGATCCCGACCCGATCGGCGAGAACGTCAGCTTCCTCGAGGTACTGGGTTGTGAGGAACACGGTTACCTTGTCCTCGCGTGCGAGCCGGGCGACCTCCTCCCAGAGAGCCGTGCGGCTCTGCGGATCGAGGCCTGTCGTCGGCTCGTCGAGGAACAAAATCGTTGGCCGATGGACAAGGGCGAGCGCGAGGTCGAGACGACGCTTCATCCCGCCGGAGTAGCCACCCACCTTGCGGTCGGCGGCGTCCGTGAGCCCGACGCGGTCGAGAAGCTCCTCCTGCCGCGGCTTCCGCTCCGCCTTCGGGATCGCCTGCAGCATCGTCTGCAGCTTCAGGTGATCGCGGCCCGTCAGCAGAGGATCGAGCGCGGCCTCCTGGAGAGCGGCGCCGATCACCGAGCGAACCTTCGGCCCCTCGGTGCGAACGTCGTAGCCGCCGACGCGCGCGCTCCCGGCCGTTGGCGGCAGAAGCGTCGTCAGCATCAAAACCGTCGTCGACTTCCCGGCCCCGTTCGGACCGAGGAAGCCGTAGATCTCACCCGGCGCGACGTAGAGGTCGATCCCGTCAACCGCGCGCGGCCCCTTCTTGAACTCGCGCACGAGCTTCTCGACGACGATGCTGTTGTCCCGGGTCACGACGATCAGACTACGTCAAGGCGGGAACGAGCCACACAGCCGCGAGCGGCGGCAAGGTGAGGAACGCCGAGAAGGGCTGCCCGTGAAGCGGCGCCGCCTCGGCCTCGATGCCGAGACCGTTGCCGACATCGGAGCCGGCGTAGAATCGCGAGTCGGTATTCAGCGCCTCGACCCAGCGCCCGCCGCGGGGAAGCGGCAGCTGCCAGCCCTCGCGCACGACGGGCGAGAGATTTACGACGGAGACGAGCGGTCTTCCGTCCGAGGCGAAGCGGGCGAATGCGATGACGTTCTCGTCACGAGCATCCCCTGTCAGCAAGGCAAACCCCTCAGGGGTGAAGTCGACCTCCCAGAGCGCCGGCTGCGCACGGTAGATCGTATTCAGATCGCGAACAACGGCCTGAATGCCCGCATGGTCTGGGTCGTCGAGCAGGCTCCAGTGCAGCGAGCGGCCCTCGGACCACTCCTCCCACTCGCCGAGCTCCCCGCCCATGAAGAGCGACTGCTTGCCAGGATGCGACCACATCAGCCCGTACAGCGCACGCAGGGTCGCGAGCTGCTGCCAGCGATCGCCCGGCAACTTCGAGAGCAGCGAGCGCTTGCCGTGGACGACCTCGTCGTGTGAGAGGGGGAGGACGAAGTTCTCGTCCCAGGCGTAGACGAGCGAGAATGTCAGCTCGTCGTGATGGAAGCGTCGGTGGATCGAGTCGTGCTGGACGTAGGACAGCGTGTCGTTCATCCAGCCCATGTTCCACTTGAACGTGAACCCGAGCCCGCCCATCGACGTCGGCCGCGAGACACCGGGCCAGTCGGTCGACTCCTCGGCGATCACGGCGACGCCTGGCTCGCGCGCGTGCAACACCTCGTTGAGCTCGCGCAGGAAGGCCACAGCCTCGAGGTTCTCTCTCCCGCCTTGCTCGTTCGGCACCCAGTCACCGGGCTCGCGGGAGTAGTCGAGATAGAGCATCGACGCGACGGCGTCGACACGGAGCCCGTCAGCGTGGAACTCCTTCACCCAGTAGAGCGCGTTCGCGAGCAGGAAGTTCCGGACCTCGTTGCGACCCAGGTTGAAGATGAGCGTACCCCAGTCGGGATGCGACCCTCGCTTCGGATCGTCGTGTTCGTACAGCGCCGTGCCGTCGAAACGGGCGAGCGCCCACTCGTCCCGCGGGAAATGCGCAGGCACCCAGTCGAGCAGCACACCGATTCCCGCCGCATGGAACGCATCGACGAGGGCGCGGAAATCGTCCGGGGATCCGAGGGTCGACTGCGGCGCGAAGTATCCGCTCACCTGGTAGCCCCAGGACGGCGCATACGGGTGCTGCATCACGGGCATCAGCTCGACATGCGTGAATCCGAGCCCGGCGACGTAGGGGACGAGCTCGGTCGCGAGGTTCCGCCACGAGAGCCCTTGCTGCCAGGACCCGGCGTGAACCTCGTACACCGAGAACGGGTGGTTGAGCGGATCGGTGGTGCGACGCCGGGCGAGCCAGTCGTCGTCCGACCACGCGTAGCGGCTTCGGTAGATGATCGACGCGTTCTCGGGTGGAACTTCCGCGAAGGCGGCGAACGGATCTGCCTTCAGTCGGGTGACGCCGTCTGCTCCCACGACGGAGAGCTTGTACCGCTGACCCTCCGTGGCGTTCGCGGCGATACCCTCCCAGATCCCCGAGGAGCCGAGAGGACGAAGCGGGTCGGCACCTTGGCTCCAGAAGTTCCAGTCGCCGACGACGGAGACGTTGCCAGCGTTCGGCGCCCAGACGGCGAACCGCACTCCTCCCTCGTCAGCGCAGTGGGCGCCGAGGCGCTCGTACAGCCGCTCGTGCCGACCTTCGCCGGCGAGGTAGAGGTCGAGGTCTCCAAGACTGCTCATGGCTTCCGTCGCTTCGTGGAGGAAGCCTCCGGCGCGCCGACCGAGATCACATGCGAGCCACCGGACTCGAGGCCGACAAAGTTCCGGCCCGTGCGCCACTGATACACCTCGTCACGCAGCATGTCCGTCGCGGGAAAGATCGAAGGCAGGGCGAGCGCGTCCGGCACGATGCAGAGACCCTCGCGGCGTTCCCCGACATCGAGGTTGACGACCGTGATGACCGTGTCGTCGCCCCACTGCTTCGCATACGCGATCAGGTCGTCGCTCTGCGTCTCCAGCCAGACGAGGTTCTCGAAACGCTGCAGGGCCGGGTGGGCTCGGCGGATCTCGTTCAGGCGGCCGATCAGCGGCAGCAGCGGCCCGACGAGCGTCCGCTCCTTCACCTCGTACTTCTCCGAGTCGAGATACTCCTCGCTCCCCGCCCGGACCGGAACGTTCTCGCACGCCTCGTAGCCCGAGTAGATGCCGTAGCTCGGGGAAAGGGTTGCGGCAAGGACGAGCCTCGCCTCGAACGCAGGGCGTCCACCGTCCTGGAGGTACTCGTGAAGGATGTCGGGCGTGTTCGGCCACATGTTCGGCCGATAGAAGGCCGACCACGACCGCGCCTGATCGACGAGCTCGACGAGCTCGGCCTTCGTGTTCTTCCACGTGAAGTAGGTGTACGACTGGCCGAAGCCGGCCTTCGCGAGGGTCGTCATCGGCGCCGGGCGCGTGAACGCCTCGGCGAGGAAGACTGCGTCCGGATACGCGGCTCGCACCTCGGCGATCAGCCACTCCCAGAACGGGATCGGCTTCGTGTGCGGGTTGTCGACCCGGAAGACCCTGATCTCACGAGCGCACCAACCGAGCACGACCTCGAGTAGCGCGTTCCAGAGACCCTCCCTCTCGGACGTGTCCCAGTTGACGTTGTAAATGTCCTGGTAGCGCTTGGGCGGGTTCTCTGCGTACTTGAGGGTGCCGTCCGGGCGACGCTCGAACCATTCGGGATGCTCGACGAGCCATGGGTGGTCGGGCGAGCACTGGATCGCGAAGTCGAGCGCGATCTCGATCCCTGCCTCCGTCGCGGCAGCGACCATGGCATCGAACTCGGCGTCGGATCCGAGATCGGGGTGGAGAGCATCGTGGCCACCAGCGGCGGCGCCGATCGCCCACGGGCTCCCCACGTCACCCTTCCGCGCCTTCTCGGCGTTGTTCCGCCCTTTCCGGTGCGCGACACCGATCGGGTGAACGGGAGGGAGGTAGACGATGTCGAAGCCGAGCGCGGCCAACTCGGGGAGCACGCGAGCCACGCCACCGAACCCACCGAACGACCGGGGAAAGAGCTCGTACCAGGCACCGAACCGCGCTCGCTCGCGATCGACGTCCACTCCGAGCACCGCGCTCTTGGCAACACCATGTCGTGCGTGGTCGGCGAGCTCCTGCTCTGCGGCGCGCCACTCCGTAACCGTTCCCGTACCGAAGAGCGCGAGACCCTCGGACATCTCGCTCGCGAGGTCCGTTTGGCCCGCCGCCACCCTGCGGTCGAGCTCGCCGAGCCAGGTCGCGTACGGGTCGCGCCACGCGAGAATCCTGAACTCCCACCCCCCGAGCGCGTCGGGGGTGAACGTCGCGGCGAAGCGATCGTTCCCCTCTTCCTCGAGCGGAACCTCGCTCCAGCGCCGCGCACCGGCGCACCGGAAGCGAAGGACGCCACCGATCCTGCCGTGTCCGTCCCGGAAGATCGTCGCCGACACGGTGACGAGGTCACCAACGCAGGCCTTGACCGGATATCGACCGTCATCGACACGCGGCTGGATGTCCTGGATCTGGATTCGTGGCGCTGCCATCCCAGACAAGGTAAACAGTCTGGCGATGTGGCTCACCCGGTCCCTCGGCATCAACCTCCATCCGACCTCGCTCCCGGGCGGCCGGTTAGGCCCGGAAGCGTTCGCATTCGTCGATTGGCTCGCGGCCGCGGGAGCAATGTTCTGGCAGGTTCTCCCGCTCGGCCCTCCTGACCCCTACGGATCTCCGTATTCCTCTGCTTCGGCGTTTGCGGCCTGGCGTGGTCTCCTCGCCGAGCCCGAAGCGGCCGTCGGGCGGAGTGAGCTCCGCCGCTTCGAGCGGGCAAACGAATTCTGGATCCGCGATTGGATGGACTTCGCAGGGCCCGAGGCCCTCGCGGATCAGGTGCGCTTCCAGCGGGAGTGGTCGTCACTGCGAACGTACGCCTCCGGTCGTGGGATCCGACTCGTCGGCGACGTCCCGATCTATGTTGCCGGCGCGAGCTGCGACCATGTGGCGCACCCATCCATCTTTCTCCCGGGCGCGTTCGTCGCCGGTGCTCCGCCCGACCCGCTCAACGATCGTGGGCAGAAATGGGGCAATCCCCTCTTCGACTGGGAGGTACTCGAGCGGGACGGCTACCGCTGGTGGATCGAGCGGATGCGACGCACGCTCGACCTCGTCGACGTGTTCCGGATCGATCACTTCCGCGGCTTTGCCGCCTACTGGGCGGTGCCCGTCTCCGCGGAGACGGCCCGCGACGGCCACTGGGAGCCCGGGCCCGGCGCTGCGGTGTTCCGCGCAGCGGAGTCCGCCCTCGGCGAGCTGCCGGTGATCGCCGAGGACCTGGGCCTGATTACGCCCGACGTCGGCGAGCTGCGCGACAGCCTCGGCTTCCCCGGGATGGCCGTTATCCTGTGGGCGTTCGACGACGATCCCGAGAGCCCCCATCGGCTCGAGAACCATCGCACCAATCAGGTCGTCTACACCTCGACGCACGACACAAACACCCTTGCGGGCCACTTCCCTGACCGTCCGACGTGGCCAATCCTCGAGCTCGCACTGTCGTCCCGCGCCAATCTCGCGATGATCCCAGTGCAGGACGTGCTCGAGCTCGGCAGCGACGCGCGAATGAACCGACCGGGCGAGCTCGGGGGCAACTGGTGCTGGCGCCTCGAAGCGGGTCAGCTCGAGCTCGACGCTGCCGCCAGGCTTCGCGCTGCCGCCCGGCGCGCAGCTCGTGCGTGACTGCTGTCGACGGCGAAGCCGCCCCTACAGGACATCGTGGGTTCCGACGCGATGCCACACGATGTGCGGCTCTCCTCCGACACGCGACTCGCCGTATGAGAAGGTCGCCCGCCCGTCGACAGCCCACGTCACTTCGAACACACCCGCAGCACCGCGAATGCCCTTCACCCGAAGACCCTTTCGGAAGCCGTCACCGCGTTGCAAATCGGAGACGAACTTCTGAATCGCCGCGCAGAACGCATCCTTCTGCGCCTCCGTCAGCCCATCGTAGTCTCGATCAAACCGGGCGAGCCGCTCGAAGGTCGGCACCGCTGCTACTCCTCGAAGGACGCGAGGAATGCCTCCGACGACTCGAGGACACGGCTTCGACCCGCTGCAAGATCGGCAGCCGCCTCTCGTTCACCGGCCTGCCACTCAGGACGCCAGAACCAGGCCTGAGTCGCGTCGATCACCTTGCACGGCCGCAACAGGATCCCGCCGTCAACGATCTCGACCTCGACCGGATCGCCCTCCTCGAGATGCGCAGCCTTGCGAATGTCGGAAGGGATCGTGATCTGCCCCTTCCCCCTGACGATCGTGCTGCTCATAGCCGCCCTCTCTCCGATGTAGGAATATCCACAAATCTGCTTTTCAGTCTAGCCGATTTTTATACGGACCGGTCAATCGCAGCTCTCGACCGGGATCTTGGCGGCGACGACCTTGCGACCGTCACGCTCGTAGGCGACATCAACGGAGTCGTTCTGCCTGTAGGAGCCGGCAATCCCGAGCATGATCGAGGCCCAGCGCATCAGCCCGAGCTTCCCCTCCTCCTTCATCGGCCGTTCGAAGACGAGCGCGCCATCGCGGACGATGTAATCTGTGCCCTCTCGCTGGGGCACACCGTTGACGAACACCTCGAAGGGTCGAGTCACGTCCGAGGGAAGCTGGACGCGGGTTCGCTGTCGAGTCTTGTCGCTCAAGCCCTTCAGGGGCCTGACGCGGGAGATCCGCACGCACGGTTGGGGGCCTGCACGCTACGCATCGTATCCGTCTCGATCAACTGCAAGGCACCCCCAGCCTTACCGTCGATCGAGCCGAATACGCTGCTTGGTGCAGGCCCTCCCCGACACGCGCGCCTCTCCCGCGCCAAGCCCCTAGAATGACATCTCCGTGCACTTCGACCGCGAGATCACAGGGAGCCTTCGATGAGCAGCACCACCCAGCCGGCAGCCGATTGGCACCGCGGCCGCGTCGCGAGCTGGCTCGTATCCATCGATCACAAGCAGATCGGCGCGCTCTACCTTGGCTCTGCGGGCGTGTTCTTCGTCATCGCGGGCGTTCTGACACTTCTCATGCGGTTGCAGATGACCCGGCCTGATGCGTCGATTCTCGGGAGCGGCACGTATCGCGGCGTGCTCACGATGCACGGAACGCTGCTCGTCTTCTTCGTCCTTCTCCCTGTGGTGACAGGGCTCGCGACCTACATCGTCCCGCTGATGATCGGGGCGCGGACGATTGCCCTCCCCGGCTCCGCTGCGGTTGCGCTCTGGTTGTTCGTCTTCGGCGGTGCCGCCGTCACGCTCTCGGCGTTCGCCGGTGGCGGCGCTTCGCAGGCCGGTTGGACAGGCCTCCCGCCGCTCGCACTCTCAAAGCAGGGCAACGGCGTCGATCTCTGGCTGATGGGATTGCTGCTCCTCTCGATCTCGCTCCTCCTCTCCGCCGCGAACCTGATCGCGACGATCCGCCGGCTTCGCATGGACGGCATGGAGTGGTCGAACACGCCGATGTTCGCCTGGGCCGTGTACGTCTGGTCGTGGCTGTCGATCGTGCTCGTGCCGATCGCTGCACTCGGACTGCTGGTCATCCTGCTCGAGCGCTCGTTCTCTGGCTCCTTTGACTTCTTCCTCGACGGAGACACCGTCGAGCCGAAGCTGATCTGGCTCTTCGGGCAGTCGTTCGCGTACGCGGCGCTCGTGCCGATCTTCGGGATCCTCGCCGAGCTCGTTGCGGTATTCGCCGGGAGAGCGGTCGCGAACGCACGCCTTCTCGGGCAGGCGCTCGTCGGCATCGGCGGGCTGACGATCGCCCTCGTGCTCTACCACACGTACTCGACGGGCGTCGGCTCCAAGCCGAGCGTCGTGCTTCTGCTGCTCGCGGTCGTCGCGACGATTCCGTCCGTTGTCGCGCTCTGGCTGCTCAAGAGCACGCTCTGGAGCGCACGCGCTTCGCTGCGCTTCACAGCCCCGCTGCTCTTCGCGGGAGGCGCAATCGTCCTCTTCGGGATCGGGCTGCTCTCGGCCCTCGTCCTCGCAATCTTCGGGAACGATCGCGGCCTCCGCGGCACGGCGTTCGGTGTTGCGCACGCCCACTATCTCCTCTGGGGCACGGCACTCCTCGCGATGCTCGGCGGCGTCGTCTACTGGTGGCCGAAGGTCTTCGGTCGGCTCCTCGACCAGACGCTCACCCGCTGGGCGGCGATCCTGCTCTTCATCGGATTCAACTGCACGTTCTTCGTCCAGTTCCTGCTCGGTGACCAGGGGCAGGCACGCGGCGCCACGAGCTTTAGCGCCGACGGCAGCACGTCTGCCTACAACACGATCTCGACGATCGGAGCGTTCGTCACGGCACTCGGTGCGATCTTCTTCCTCCTCGCGGTGCTCCGCTCGAGGAGCGCTCGCCGTGCCGGGAACGATCCGTGGCTCGCGGACACGATCGAGTGGTACACGACATCGCCGCCGCCGCCGCACAACTTCGACTCGCTCCCGAAGGTCACGAGCGCTCGACCGCTCGCCGACCTTCGCGAGGCGATCCGGGCCCGCAATGCGATCTGAGAACGCGCCGGGCCCCTTCCTTCGCGGTGCGATCATCGCGGCTGCCGTGACCACGGCCCTCATCGTGGTCAGCGCCACGATCGACTCCGGCCGCGGCCACTGGGCAGCGGCGCTCGTCGCCGTACCGCTCCTCGTCGCTGCTGTCGTCATCGGGAGGCTCGCCTACCCGCGACTGCTCCCGGCGACGGCCGCCGCACTCGCGTTTCTCCTGATCGCGATCGGAACCGGTGGCCTCGTCGCCTGGAGTGACAGTGCCGACTGGGCAACCGTCGTCCACGTCGCAGCCGCCGGGGCATCGCTCTCGGCGTCGCTCGTCGCTCTGGTTGTCTCGTTCCGGGGAGATTCTCTGCCCCTCGGCCCCTGGCGCGACTACATCACGCTGACCAAGCCGCGGATCATGTCGCTCCTCCTGCTCACCGGCGCTGCGGGGATGTTCGTCGGCGCAGGAGGGTGGCCGAACGGCTGGGCGTTCCTCGCCATGATGGCCGGGCTGGCGCTCGCCTGCGGCGGCTCGAGCGCGCTCAACCACGTGATGGACGCGGACATCGACAAGCTGATGGGCGAGCGCACGGCTGCTCGACCTGTCGCCTCGGGCCGTGTCGCAGCACCCCGCGCCCTCGAGTTCGGCGTTGTCCTGATGGCGCTGTCGTTCGCTCTGCTCGCGACGACTGTCAACGTCCTCACCGCGGTTCTCGCGCTCATCGGCGGGCTGTTCTACGTCGTCGTCTACACCGGGTATCTGAAGCGGTCGACGGACCAGAACATCGTCATCGGGGGGGCTGCCGGTGCGGTGCCGCCGGTCGTCGGTTTCGCCGCTGCGACCGGAGACCTCACGCTGCCCGCGCTGTGGCTGTTCCTGATCGTCTTCCTCTGGACGCCGCCGCATTTCTGGGCGCTCGCTCTGATGATCAAGGAGCACTACGCGGCAGCAAACGTGCCGATGCTGCCGGGAACGAAGGGCGACCGGGAGACGACGCGACAGATCCTGCTCTACTCGGTCGTCCTCGTCGCCTTCACCGTCGCCGTAGGCTACTGGTTCGGCCCGCTCTACACTGTTGTCGCACTGCTCCTCGGTGCCTATTTCGTCGTGCTCGCGTGGCAGCTCCGCCACGACACCTCACGACGTCGGGCTGTGGTGCTCTTTCACTACTCGCTCGCGTACCTTGCGCTGCTCTTCGTTGCAGCGGCAGTAGACCCGCTCCTCGTCTGAGGGCGGGGTATCCCCCGTTGGAGGGAGGGCGCACGGGCTGTCAATGCCGACATACGCCCTATGCGAACTGTCCGCTTCCTCCTCCTCGCCGCCGCCGCAGCTACGTTGCTGTCCGCCTCGGCGCTTGCACAATCCGAACGGTCACTCTCCACGCCCGGAAACCTGAAGCCGTTTCTCCTCAAGGCCAGCGAGGCTTCCGTGCACGAGTTCTCGCGCACCCCGTCTTTCTCCTGGAAGCCCGTTCGTGGTGCAGTTCGCTACGAGTTCCAGGTCGCGAAGAACATCTCGTTCAACGAGAGCAGCGTCTTCTACGCGACCGGGTCCGTTCGTAGTCCGGCGGTCGCGATCCCGCTCGCGCTCCCGTGGATGACTGGTAAGCCGTTCGCGGCGTATGCTCGCGTCCGCGCCGTCAACGGAGACGGCAAGGTCTCCCCATGGAGCGCGCCGTACGGATTCAACTTGCGCTGGAAGGACATACCTCAGCAGCTGCCGGAGTATCCCGGCCTCTCTCGCTGGACTCCCGTCGAGGGTGCGACCGGCTACGAGGTGTGGTTCACCAACATCGGCGGCTACGAGAAGCACGTCACGATGCGAACCAACTCTGTCGATCATCGCGAGGCCTACACCTTTCACGACTCGCCGGCCTGGACCTCGACCGTGAAGTGGCGGGTACGTGCGATCCGGAACGGTGAGGAGATCGTGCATCTGAACGGGCTGCCGGCCGTGTACTACGGCCCCTGGAGCCCGGAGTACACGTCCAACAACCAACCGCAGTCAGGGCCGCTGCAGGTCGTCGCCGCAGTCACGAACGGTGCCACGAGCAAGCCCGGCGAGGCACACGTCCATGAGCTCACTCCGGGTCTCGCGTTCCGCGGTCGGGAAGCGTTGAACAACTTTGGCGGCACGTTCGGTCTGTACCGGGTGTATATCTCGACCGACAGCGACTGCGTCAACGTCATCTTCAAGGGCTCGATCGTCGGTTCCCCCGCCTTCTCGCCGCGTACGAGTGGCCCGCTCAAGCTTCCCGTCGAAACGACGAAGGAGCTACCGAAGGCGCTGGCCGAAGTATTGCCCGATGGGGATGAGGCGAACACGTTCATGGCCGGCGTCGTGCCCGTGGTCGCTACCGAACAGGCTCCTGCGGACAAGGAGACCGCCGCGCCGAAGTCCTCTGCATCGACGACCGGTGGCACCCCTGCCTCACCCGCGGTCGCGACACCAAAGGCGGTCGATCTTCCGGAGAGTGGATGGCCGAACGGTCGGTTCTACTGGACGGTTGTCCCGGTTCGCATGGTGATCGTCGACGATGGTAAGAAGATCGAATACCACGAGACGCGGCCGGCGCAGGACAACTGCCAGTCGGGCAACGTGATCGAGTTCGGCAAGGACTCCTCACCCGTCGTCGCGGGCGAGGGCACCGCATACGCCTCGGGACTGTCACCCTCGGGCCGCCTCGTCGCTGCGACCGGCACGAAGAACACGTTCTACGGTCGACCCCTCGTCGCGTGGCGTCCGGTTCAGGGTGCGTCCGGCTACGAGGTTCAATGGTCGCACAACCGTGATCGCTGGCGCACCCGCGGTTTGCTCGAGACGGAGGCAACAGCGGTGACGCTGCCGCTCGAACCCGGAGCCTGGTGGTACCGCGTGCGGGCGCGCAACCCGTACCTCCCGGGTCACGTCAAGCGCATGGCCTGGTCGACACCGCTCTCGATCACCGTCGCCAAGCCGAAGTTCAGGCTCGCCTCCTCGAAGTAGGCCGTCGAATGTAAGGTCGGGGCTCATATGAGCCCCGACCTTGCGCTAGCCCTCGAACTCGCAGACGCGGCCGACCACATCTCCCACGGACGGTTCCGTGCAACAGATCTCCTGGTCGAGACGAAGCCTGACCTCACGCCCGTCACCGAGGTAGACCGGGCCGTCGAGGAGGCGATCCGGTCGAGGCTTGCATCGGAGCGCCCCGCCGACAAGATCCTCGGCGAGGAGTTCGGAACAACCGGCGCCGGCACGCGCCGCTGGATCGTCGATCCCATCGACGGGACACGGAACTACTCCCGAGGGATCCCGGTCTGGGCGACACTGATCGCCCTCGAGGAGAACGGGGAGATCGTCCTCGGCGTCGTATCGGCGCCTGCGCTTCATCGGCGCTGGCACGCCGAGCGGGGCGGAGGTGCCTGGGTCAACGACGACCGCATTCGCGTTTCGGCAATCCGCCA
>JBKJVI010000124.1:0-6816 GCA_046590225.1 Gaiella sp.
CCATCGGGAATCGCGTGCCCTGACCGTGCGGCACGGTGCCGTCCGCCAGGTAGCCGGCGAGGTGGTAGCCGATGTAGCCGAGCGCGGTCTCGTAGAGCGACACATCGACGATCGAACCCGCGCCGGTCTTCTCGCGTTCGAGGAGCGCGGCGAGGACTCCGAGCGCCGCCCACGTGCCCGTGCCCTGATCGATGAGCGACGAGCCGACGCGCACGCCGGAGTGGCCCGGCTCACCGGTCATCGAGATCAGGCCGCCGGCAGCCTGCATGAGCGCGTCGTAGCCCGGCTCCTCCTTGAGCGGTCCCTTGTGGCCGTAGGCGCCGACGGAGCAGTAGACGAGCTGTGGGTTCCGTTCTCGTAGCGCCTCCGGGCCGAGGCCGAGATCGTCGGCGAGGCCCGGGCGCAGGCTCTGGAGAAAGACGTCGGCGCCGTCGACGAGCCGCAGGAGCGCCTCGCGGCCGCGTGGATCGCGTAGTGACAGCGCGAGTGAGCGCTTGCCCGCGTTCGCCGAGAGGAACATCGTGCCTTCTCCGTTCCAGAACGGGGGGCCCCAGGCGCGTCCGTCGTCACCGGTATCCGGTCGCTCGACCTTGACGACGTCCGCGCCGAGCGCCGACAGGATCTGGGCGCAGTACGGCCCCGCGATCGACGTCGTCACGTCGAGCACGCGGGTGCCGGTGAGTGGTGTTGGCGCCATGTCCTCCATCATGGCCGTTTCGGTGTCTGCGAGGATGCAGTCATGTTCCAGATGATGGTCGACTGGGTGTCGGGCTCCAACTGGAGCTACGTCGCCATCTTCGCGGTCGCGGTGATCGACGCGTTCTTCCCGGTCGTCCCCAGTGAATCGATGGTGATCGTCGCGGGCACCCTCGCGGGAACGGGCGATCTCAATGTCTTCCTTGTGATCCTCGCTGCCTGGGCGGGCGCCGTGACGGGTGACAACATCTCGTACGGGATCGGCAAGTTCGCCGGTGAGCGCACGGTCAAGCGGCTCTTCAAGCACCCGAAGGCACATCGCGGCTTCGACTGGGCGGAACAGCAACTCGAGGAGCGCGGGAGCTACATCATCGTGATCGCGCGGTTCATCCCGTTCGGCCGTACTGCGGTGACGTTCACGGCGGGTTACACACACGGTCTCCCCTGGCACCGGTTCTTCCGTTACGACCTCGTCGCCGGTGGCATCTGGGCGACGTACGCGACGATGCTCGGGTACATCGGAGGGAAGCAGTTCGAGGAGCATCCGTGGCAGGGCGTCCTGCTCGGGCTGGGGATCGCCTTCGGCGTGGCGTTCATCATCGAGATGGTCAGGAAACGGCGAGAGAAGAAGGTCGACGCGGTTCCCGAGTGAGCGGCGAGTCGCCCGTCCGGCACGCGGGCTGGACGGGGACTATCCGTCGAGCATCGCCCTCAGGTCGCAGCAGCGCTCTTGCCGAGCCCGAGCGCCTTCATGGCGCGGTGGGCGATCACGGCGGCGAGCACCAGCACGACGAGAGCGAACGTTCCGTGCAGGCCATTTACCCAACCCCCATCCTTGTCGGTGTCGCCGACGGAGATGAGCTGGATCGTGCCGATCACGGGGAGGCTGAAGGCGAGTGCGATCTGACCCCACTGCTTCCACCACGCAGCGATCGCGAAGAGGAAAACGAGAACCTCGATCAGGTGGGTCATGAACCCGATCGTCTCGTGCATGTCGAGCGCGCTATCGCCCGCTCCGCGCACGAAGGCGGCGATCGAGAAGGCCTGGAGGAACACGCCGACGACGACGAGGGTCGCGGCGACGAACTGGAGCCACAGGAAGACACGTTTCATGCGCGCGACTCTACGACAGATGTCGGCTGGATTGCAAGCGCGCGCGGTACGGTCTCAGTCGTGAGGGTTCACGTCACCGGTGCGACCGGATTCCTCGGCACGGAGCTGGTGCGTCTCGATCCCAGGGTGATGCGAGAGCGTGTCGAGGTTCGCGATCGAGCAGCGGTACGTGCGTTGTTCGAAGGCGTTCGTCCCGACGTCGTGATCCACACGGCGTACCGACAGGACGGCGCGGGCGCCCGCGAGATCGTCGTCAACGGATCCGAGAACGTTGCCTGGGCCGCAGCCGGCACAGGGGCGCGTCTCGTGCACCTGTCGTCCGACGTCGTCTTTGACGGTCGCAAGGGAACCCCGTATGTCGAGCAGGATGCACCATCACCCTGTACGGCGTACGGACGGATGAAGGCCGAAGCCGAAGCCCGTATCGCCGAAATCGCTCCAGAGGCGTTGCTCGTCCGGACGTCGCTGATCGTCGGTGGGCCGGGGCATACGCAATCAAAGCACGAGGCTGTCGCCCACGACGAAACGGCGACGTTTTACGAAAACGAGATCCGCTCGCCCATCCAGGTTGGCGACCTTGCGGCCGCGCTTTTCGAGCTAGCCAGCCTCGATGTCTCCGGGCCGCTCAACGTTGCGGGCGCGGACGCCGTCTCTCGGGCCGAGCTCGCGGAGCTCGTTGTTGGCCACGCAGTCCGCCGCGCTGAGGCACCACCTGGCCGACCGCTCGACTGCTCGCTCGACTCGACGCGCGCGGTATCGCTGCTGCGGTCAGAACTCCGGGGCGTGCGTGAGGTGTTCGCATGAATCGCCTCGGCACCGAAACGAGTCCGTACCTCCTCCAGCACGCGGAGAACCCGGTCGACTGGTACCCGTGGGGTGCCGAGGCGCTCGAGCGAGGACGCGCCGAGGATCGCCCCATCCTGCTCTCCGTGGGCTACAGCGCCTGCCATTGGTGTCACGTGATGGCGCACGAGTCGTTCGAGAACTCTGCGACGGCTGCGGTGATGAACGAGCATTTTGTCAACGTCAAGGTCGATCGCGAGGAGCGCCCGGATGTCGACGCGCTCTATATGGATGCGACCGTCTCGATGACCGGGCAGGGCGGCTGGCCGATGACGGTGTTCCTCACGCCCGCCGGCGAGCCGTTCTATGCGGGCACGTACTTCCCGCCGGAACCACGTCATGGGATGCCGTCGTTCACGCAGTTGCTGCTCGCGGTGGCCGAGGCCTGGAGCGCGCAGCGAGACGACCTCGTGGCGCAGGCAAAGCGGCTCGTCGAGGCTGTTGGCCAGTCAGCGCGGATAGAGCCGTCGTCGGAGCCGCTCACCGCCGCGCTCCTCGATGACGCGGAACACGGGATCGCTCGCACGTTCGACCGGACGAACGGTGGCTTCGGTCGGGCACCCAAGTTCCCGCCCGCCTCGACGATCGAGTTCCTGCTCCGGCGCGATTCTCCCGAGGCGCTCGCGATGGTGAAGAAGACGCTCGACGGCATGGCCGCGGGCGGGATGTACGACCTCGTCGGTGGCGGCTTCCACCGCTATTCGGTCGACGACCGCTGGCTCGTGCCGCACTTCGAGAAGATGCTCTACGACAATGCGCTTCTCGCTCCCGCGTACCTCCACGCCTCGGTCGTAACGGGCGAGCCGCGCTACCGCACCGTCGTCGAGGAGACGCTCGACTACATGATTCGCGAGCTTCGCCTGTCGGGCGGCGGGCTTGCCTCGGCGCAGGACGCGGACACGAACGGCGTCGAGGGGCTCACGTTCACCTGGACGGAGGAGGAAGGCGTCCCGGCCGAGCTACTGCTGCCGTTCGAGCACGGCCGCTCGATCATTCGCGGCGAGCTACCCGCCGACCTTCGTGCGCGGCTCCACGCCGAGCGCGATCTTCGGCCACAGCCCGGCCTCGACGACAAGGTGCTCGCCTCCTGGAACGGCCTCGCGCTCGCCGCGCTCGCCGAGGGTGCACGTCGCTACGAGCGCGCCGATTGGCTCGACGCGGCGCGGGGGGTGGGGGAGTTCCTGCTCGGGCCACTCTCGCGAGAGGACGGCCGGCTGTTCCGCTCGTGGCGCGAGGGCAAGGTGAGCGGTGAGGGCTTCCTCGACGACTACGCGAACGCTGCGCACGGACTGATCGAGCTGCACATCGCGACGGGGGAGGTGCTCTGGCTCCTCGAAGCACATCGCCTCGCTCTGCTCGCGATCGATCTCTTCGCCGACCCCCGAAACGGTGGCTTCTTCCTCGCGTCGACCGGAGGCGAGGAGCTCGTCGCGCGCACGAAGGGCCTCGACGACAACCCGATTCCCTCGGGGAACTCGATGCTTGCGCACGTGTTGCTGCGCCTCGGTCGGATCTGGGGTGACGACGAGATGGCACGGCAGGCGGTGTCGGTGCTGCGGCTCGTCGAGCCGATGCTCGGCCGCGCGCCGGGCGCGTTCGGCTGGATGCTGTGCGCGCTCGACCTTTGGCTCGCGCCGCCGCGGGAGATCGCGATCGTGGGGTCGGTCGACAGCCCCGTTGCCCGTGCCGCCCTTGCGCCGTTTGCGCCGAACACAGTCGTCGCCGTCGGCCCCGCGGAGGGCGTGCCGCTCCTCGAGGGCAAGAATCTCGTCGACGGGAAGCCGGCTGTGTACGTGTGTGAGCGGTTCGTCTGTCGAGCGCCCCTGGTTGACGAACTGCCGGCGACCGACTGACGTCGGTCACAACGCGTCGATGCTGTGAGCCCGGCAGGTGGCACGGCGTCGTTCATCGTCGCCGCAGATCGAGCGTTCGTGACGACGACGATCCGTCGGATTCAGTCGGTCGTCGGTTGCTGACGCATTCCGAACGACCCCGCCCAGTGCACGTTCCGTTCCTTTTCGTGCTATTGTGAAATTGTGTCTTCGACGTCTGATTCCACCCGGTTGAACGTCACGCTGGCCCCTGAGCATGCAGCGAAACTGAGCCGACTGGCCGAGCAGGCGTACACCCAGGAGGGGACGCTCGCGCGCTCGCTGCTCTCGCGGGCGATCGATGAGGCAGACATCGACAGCCGCGGCATGGTTGAGCTCCTGAACGGCATTCCCGGGGCGCTCGAGCGCGCTGAACTCGGCCGAGAGCAGGCACGCTCGGGCGACACGATTGCGCTCGACGACCTGTAGAGATGGCCCGGATCGAGGTTAGCCGGGCGGCCGCCGACGACGTCGCCCGTCTTGGGGTCACACACTCGCTTCCGCCCGACACGAATGACCGGATTCGCCGCTCACTTCGTGCACTCGAGCAGTTTCCTCGCCTCGGAACCGCTCTCGGCGCGGACGACTGGGTGGGGTTTCGGTTTGTGCTCGGGCCGTGGCGGTGGATGGTGATCGTCTACGAGGTCCTCGATGACGGTGAGAGGGTCGCCATCGTCACGGTTCAAGACGGGCGCTCCTCGGCCGCCTCGACGGCTGATGGGTGATCCGCATCGTCTAACCTCCACCCATGACAACTATTGAGCAGACAGGTGCGGAAGATGTCGCGTGGGACCTCTCCGACCTCTACGCCTCAGGCGACGATCCACGCATCGAAAGTGACTTTGCCGAGGCCGAGGCGGCAACGGCGGCGTTCCGCGAGCGCTACTACGGCAAGGTGGCGGATCTCTCGCCCGCAGAGCTCGCAGCGGCGATCAACGAGCGCGAGCGGATCGAGGCGATCGCCACTCGCGCCCTCTACTTCGCGCACCTCGAGTTTTCTACCAACATGGCGGACACGGCACGCGGTGCCCTCGTCTCCAAGCTCGGCGAAAAGGCAGCCGGGCTCGAGACGCAGCTCCTCTTCTTCGGGCTCGAGACGCAGCTCCTCTTCTTCGGGCTCGAGTGGGCCGCGATCGAGGACGAGCTCGCTGCTGCGACCCTGGCCGATTCGGCGCTCGACCACTGGCGGCACTGGCTCGCCGCGCAGCGCGTGTTCCGCCCCTACGTCCTGACGGAGCCCGAGGAGAAGATCCTTACCGAGAAGTCCGTCTCCGGCGTTACCGCCTGGTCGCGACTCTACGAGGAGGTGCTCGGCGCGATGCGTGTCGAGCTTCCGGATGCCGAGGAGCCCGTGTCACTGGAGACGGCAATGGCGAAGCTCTACGCAACCGACCGTGACGTCCGCCGCGGGGCCGCCGAGGCGGTGACCGAGGCGCTTCAGCCCGGCCTGCGCACGCGCACGTCCATCTTCAACACGATCCTCGTCGACAAGTGGATCGACGACCGGCTCCGCAGCTACCCGACGTGGATCACGTCGCGGAATCTCTCGAACGAGACGACCGACGAGGCGGTGCAAGCGCTGATCGACGCGGCGACGTCGCGGTACGACGTGCCCCAGCGCTATTACCGACTCAAGGCGAAGCTCCTCGGGCTCGACCGGCTCGAGGTCTACGACCGTTTCGCGCCGGTCGCCGAGGATGCCTCGAAGACGCCGTGGGACGTTGCCCGTGAGGTCGTCGTCGGCGCGTACGCCGACTTCTCCGGCGAGGCAGGGGACGCGGTCGAGCGGTTCTTCGACGAGGGCTGGATCGATGCGCCGGTGCGGCCCGACAAGCGCCACGGTGCGTTCTGCGCCACGAACGTCCCGGGCGTGCACCCATTCGTGTTCATGAACTACACGGGTGACCGCCGCTCGATCCTCACGCTCGCCCACGAGATGGGCCACGCGCTGCACGGGTCGATGGCGCAGCCGCTCGGATACTTCAACGCGTCGACGCCGCTGACGACGGCCGAGACGGCATCGGTGTTCGGGGAGGCGCTCACGTTCAAGCGGCTTCTGGCGGCCGAAGCCGACCCGCGCAAGCGGCTCGACCTGCTCACCGGCCAGCTCGAGGACGCGATCGCGACGACCTTCCGCCAGATCGCGATGAACCGCTTCGAGAACGCGACGCATACAGAGCGCCGCGAGCAGGGCGAGCTCTCCGCGGACCGCATCAACGAGATCTGGATCGAGTGCCAGACGGCGCTGTTCGGCGACTCCGTCGGCGTCGGCGGGTACGAGAGCTGGTGGAGC
>JBKJVI010000090.1:0-11265 GCA_046590225.1 Gaiella sp.
CGAGAGCAGCGATCGTCGTCCGCCCGAGAAGGCCCGATCCACCGGTGACGAGAATCCTCACTACTGCGGCCTCTTGTAACGTCTGATCTGGAACTGCCGCTGGGGTGCCGCACTAGCGTTGGCGGACACCCGCTTCGCGGCCGGCTGTTTTTCTGGCGCCTGGCTCCACTTCGCGGAGGGGCCGCAAGCGGCCCGGGGGCGCGCTTGTTTCGGGTCTCTCATGAGACGAGACATCATGTCCGCCTCGGAGTCCGCCCACCGGCGAGCAGCTGCTCTGCAAAGCGACCCAGACGGGTGCGATCGACCTTCGAGTTGTGCCGGCGATCGACGGGAAGCTTCGGGACGGTGAGAACGGCCGCGACCAAGCGCGGCGCGAGGGCATCACGCACAGCGGCATCGAGTCGAGAAGGAGCGAGCCCGGGTCTGCCATCGGTCTCGACGACCACCACCACCTGCTGGCAGCCCTCCGGGCCGATCGCGGTGACGGCACACCGCGATCCGATCGCTGGCTCGAGGACAACCTCCAGGGGCACGGACGTCACGGGGCCGTCAGCCGTCCAGACGACGTGGACGAGCCGTCCCTCGACCCAGAGACGACCGTCGACAGCGACGTGCCCGACGTCGCCCGTGCGATGCCACTGCGTTCCGTCGCCGTCGAACGAGCGTGCGTGATCGTTCGTCGCCCAGAGCCCGTCGTACCCGACGGACAGCCACGGCGCACTGACGAGAATCTCCCCGGTTACCCCGTCCCCTCCACGGAGTGGCTCGATCCTGATCCCCACGCCCGCGAGCGGCAGCCCGACGCACACGCCCAGCCCCGCTCCGACCTCGTCGAGCTCGGCCAGCTCGATGTCCGCTACCGACAGGACCTCGGTCATCCCGTACGGCGTGTGCAGCTCGGCGCGAGGAGTGAGCCTCGCGAACCCGCGCAGGATACGACGCGATACCGGAGCGCCCGCAGAGAGCACGAGCCGCAGCGCGCCGAGCGCTTCACGCCCGTCGGGAGAGAGCTCCTCCTGCGACGCCAGTACGCCGTCGAGGGCGGCCGGCGCAGCGAAGAGGATCGTTGCGTCGATTGCAGCGCACGCATCAGCAAGCGCAGATGCGCGCAATGACGCAGGCTCGGTGATATCGCAGTCCGGTACGGCAACCGGGATCCCGAGCGCCGGGCCGTAGAGGGCGAACGGTGCGAACGCCGCGACGAGGCGATCGTCGGGACCGATCGCGTAACAGGCGCGGACCGCATCGAACTGGGCGACCATCTGGCGGCTGCTGTAGACGACACCTTTGGCCGGCCCGGTCGCTCCGGAGGTGAAGACGACTGCCGCGATCGCATCGGGATCGACGACGCGGTCGGCGACGAGGGCCGAGAGCTTCGTGCAGTCGCCGCCGAACGAGTCGATGTCGAGTCGGCCCGCCGTCGGCACCCAGCGGAGCGCTCGCGCAACGCCGAGGGTCTTCCGGGTACCGAGCAACCACTGCGGCTCTGCGCTGCGCAGGGCACGCGTCAGCCCGCGCACGCCGAGTCCGCGGTCGACGACAACCGTGATCGCGCCGAGCGTCCAGCATGCGTATGCCGCCGCGATGAAGTCGGGAGGTTCCGGCGCGAGCACCGCGACACGGTCGCCGGGAGCGACTCCTGCACTCCGCATGCCCGTGGCCAGATCCGAAACGCGCTGCGCGAGCGACGCAAAGGAGAGCGTGCCGTTTCCAGCAACGGCAACGGCGGTCGTTGTGTCCTCCTCGCGACGGACGAGTGCCGCCCATGGTGCGTCCGGCGCCGAGTCGGCGGGGGCCGGAGCACGCGCCGCGGGCGTCTCGAGATGCTCGATCCACGCATCCGCGAGGGCTGCGACGTCCTCCTCCTCGACGACGAGATGCCCGGCGAGCGGGAAGCGGTGCAGCTCCGCCTGCGGCAAGCGGCGCCGAAGATCGGCAGCGAACTCGAGGTGGAAGACGGGATCGCGCTCGCCCCAGGCGAGCAGGACGGGCGCGTCGAGTTCCCCTAGTCGAGCAGCGACGTCGGCGAGCGGCGCATAGGATGGGTGAGCGGGGGTCATCGGGATGTCCTCGACGAAGTCGGCGATGGCGCGCCTGTCATCGGCCGAGCGGTACGGCGCGAGGTAGCCCGCGCGAATGGGCCTGGCGATCCGCCCATGACTCGTAACAAGCGTGCCGCGAACGAACGCCGACGTCTGTCGGCAGCCCACATCGCGAAGCAGTCTCGAGCCCGCGAGGCGAATCGGCAGCGGCACGCCCGTCGACGGCATCGCGATACCCGTGTTGGACAGGATGATTCCGCGCACTCTCTCCTGATGCTCCACGGCCCAGCCGAGGGCGATGGGACCACCCCAGTCGTGCGCTGCGACGACGACCGGGCCGTCGACGCCGAAAGCGTCGAGAATCCGTCCCAGGTCGTCGACCCTCTGGGCGTAGCGCCGTCGTCCCGTGCGCTCGGAGAGGCCCATCGAGACCTGGTCGATCGCGACGACGCGGTAGCGGTCACCGAGGCGGCGGTGGAAGGAGCGCCAGAGGATCGACCACGTCGGGTTTCCATGCACGCACACGACGGTCAACGGCGAGACCACGCCTTGCGGTGGGTCGGAGATCAACGCGTGGATTTCGACTGCAGCGCCGTCGGCCAGCGTCACCCGCACGCGCTGCGACCAGGCCGGATCGATACCCAGTCGTTCGAACAGGCCCGCCTCGAGTGGCGCGGGCACGGATCTCACCAGATGATCTCGGCGACGCTGGCGTTGAGGCCCGACCCCATGCCCATGCAGAGCACGCGCTCACCGGCAGCGATCTCACTCTGCACTCCCGCAAGCGTGAAAGGGATGGACGCAGGCCCGATGTTGCCGAAGGTCGGGAAGGTCAGGGGTGCGCGCGCCTCGTCGATTCCGAGCGTCGCGCACATCAGGCTCGTATGCACCTTGCTGACCTGGTGGATGACGTACCAGGAGACCCCATCGTTCCAACCGAAGTCGTCGGCCGACTCGGCCCAGGCCTCGGCGGCCAACTCGAGCCCACCAGCGAGGAGCGCCTTCGTATCGGTGCGCATCCTGTCGAGATCGCCGACGCAGATGTCGTGATGCTGCGTCGCGGCCCGCGAGACGCCCCCGACAAGGCGATGCGCGTTCGGGCTCGCATCGAGGCTGCCGAGCACCATTGCCGCCGAGCCCGAGCCGAGGGTGAGGCTTGCGAACTCGTCGTACACATCGGCCGTGACGTGGGCTTCCGCCTTCAGGCGGGCGATCGTGGCGAGGTGCGTCTGGCGCGCTCCCTCACCGTCCACGATCAGCGCATACTTGATCTGGCCGGCGTCGATCGACGTGGCCGCGAGATGGATTGCGTTGACGAACCCGAGGCAGGCATTGCCGAGGTCGAAGTTGAGACACGCTGGTGCGAGGCCGAGCTGATGGTGGACAGCGCATGCAACTGATGGCTCGAGGTGATGCCGACAGACGGACGTCGAGATGAGCATCCCGATCTCCGAGCGGTCGATTCCGGCGGCAACGATCGCCTGCTCGCCCGCGAGCGCGGCAGCCGTCTCGAAGCGCATCCCCTCGGGCCACCATCGGCGCTCGGTGATCCCGGCGATCTCCTCGAGGAGCCCGGGGCGGATGTTGCAGCGCTCGAAGACCTCTGCGAGCTGCTCGTCGATCCAAGCGGAGGTGACGACCTCGGGAGCCTCGACGCCCTCGACCGAGACGACCCCGACGTTGCGGTGACGCTGTGTGTGGTTGCTGCTCACGTACTCGCTCCATCCCTCGGTCGCGTGTGCTTCATGAATAAGAAAGAGGCCCACTCCTGGGCCCCTTTCAAGCGGAGAGAGCGGGATTTGAACCCGCGAAGCACCTTTCAGCGCTTACGCGATTTCCAGTCGCGCTCCTTCGGCCGCTCGGACACCTCTCCGTGCCCCCGAAGATTACCGGCTATCCGTGGATCCGACCGCCTGGACACGTTCGCCTGATTGGGCCGTCGCCGCTCAGGAGCCGGCGACCGTGGAGACGTACGCGGCGACTTCCTCGATCTGCTGCTCGGTCAGCTTGCCCTTGAACGAGGGCATCACACCCTTGCCGTTCGTGACCCGGTCGATCACGAGCGCAGCATCCGGCTTCTTGTCGTCGAGGTTCGGCCCGACAGATCCGTTGGAGCCTGCGTCCGCGAGCGTATGACAGCTGCCGCATCCTGCCTCGGCCGAAGCGAAGACCTCTTTCCCCGCGACGACGAGCGCATCCCCGCCTGCCTGCGGTTCGCCCGCGTTCGTCTCGGTCTGGGTCGGCTTCTCCTCGACCGGCGCCTCCCCGACGGCTTCTTTCTCGACTTCCTGCGTGTCGGTGACCCAGTAAATGGCGCCCATCTGGAAGGCAAAGAAGACGCAGGAGACGAGGACGAATCCGGTCAGCGTGATGGGAAAGCCGGGGTTCCGCTTGGGAATCCAGATCGCCGTGATCAGCGCCCAGAGAATGAAGGCACCCGCGACGATCAGCAGCGTCACCTTGCCGGTTGTCGTGATCGAGAGGAGCACGGATGGGACGCTACCACGGCGCCGCAGGTGAGTTCTCCGAGAACACGCGCAGTCGGCGGTGTAGGCTCGCGCCCGTGACGCCCGAGGAGCGCATTGCGAGGTATGCAAGACTCGTCGTCGAGGTCGGCGTCAACCTGCAACCCGGGCAGCTACTGCGGATCAATGGGCATCCTGATCACCTTCCGCTGATCCGCGCCATCGCCGAGGTTGCGTACTCCATGGGTGCGCGCTACGTCGAGACGTCGTTCGCCGATCCCCACGTACGGAGGTCGCGGATCGAGCACGCGCCTGAGGACACGCTCGACTGGTCACCGCCCTGGGGGCTTGCGCTCGTCGACGAGCTCGCGGAGACCCAGGGGGCGGTGATCCAGATCACGGGCGACCCCGAGCCCGAGCTGTTCAGGGATCTCGACCCGGGGCGAATCGCGAAGGCCCGCCCGCGCCTGCTCGCCGAGCGGTCGTTGCAGGCGATGGGCGACGGGCGGATCGCGTGGACGATCGTGGGCTACCCGAACGCCGGCTGGGCGCAGATGGTCTTCGGCGAGCCCGACGTGGAGCGGCTGTGGGAGGCGGTAGCGGTCGCGACGCGCCTCGACGAGCCCGACCCGGTAGCGGCGTGGCGGGAGCACATCGCGCGCCTGCAGGAGCGCGCGGACCTGCTCGACGAGCGCCACTTCGATCGGATTCATTTCTCCGGGCCCGGCACCGACCTCAGCGTCGGCCTGATGCCGGAGTCCCGCTGGCAGACCGGCGCGGAGGTAACGGCCAGAGGCTTCATGGACGTCGTGAACATGCCGACGGAAGAGGTCTTCACGACACCGCATCGCCTGCGCACCGAGGGAGTCGTTCGCTCGACGCTGCCGCTCGCGGTCAACGGTCAGGTCGTGCGCGATCTGACGCTGCGGTTCGAAGCCGGACGTGTGGTCGATGTGAGCGCCACGAGCGGAGCCGATGTCGTGCGCGAGGAGATGAGGATCGACGAGGGCGCATCCTTCCTCGGTGAAGTCTCGATCGTCGACGGTGACTCGCGCGTCGGCCAGACGGGACTGATCTTCTTCGACACGCTGTTCGACGAGAACGCGTCGTGCCACATCGCCTATGGCCAGGGCATCCCGACAGCCGTCGCGGGTCACGACGGCTCGGATCGGGAGGCGCTCGTCGAGCTCGGCTGGAACGACTCGACCGTGCACACCGACTTCATGATCGGCGGCCCCGAGGTGGCCGTCGACGGCCTCGAGGCCGACGGCACCGCGGTGCAGCTCCTGCGCGCGAACGAGTGGCAGCTGTCGTAGGCCTCCTGGCGCTCCCGACGTGCGCTAGCCTTACATCCCTCCCGGGCGCATAGCTCAGCGGGAGAGCGCTCGCTTCACACGCGAGAGGTCCCTGGTTCGATCCCAGGTGCGCCCATCACCGGAAACGGCCTGTTTCAGCTGTTCTTGGCTATTCCCAGGGGCCGATGTCCCTTCCTTGTCCAAGCTCGCGCGGACGTGCGCGTCGAAGCGCGCGGCCTGCGTGCGCTTCTCACCGTCGTAGAGATGCCGGTACGTCCGCAGAAACAGTGCTCCTCCGTCCCCGTGCCCAAGCCTCTCAGCCGCCGCCGCTGGATCCATCCCGGACTGCGCCATGAGCGAGCCAGCGGTGTGACGCAGCAGGTGGAAATTGAACTCGTGGTAGACGGATGAGGGTCGCCCCGTCCGCTCGCGGTCGTGATCTGCCGCAGCCTTGACGCCCTCGCGCCAGACCTCTCCGAATCGGCTCCGGTCCCACTGGCGGCCGGCGGCGGCCGGGAACATCAGCACGGTTGCAGCCGGACGCGCGAGCAACTGCTCGCGGAGCAGCGTCAGCTCCGTCAGCGTCAGATAGATGCGATCCTCTCGCCCATTCTTGGCGAGGCCAGCGGGCACGGTCATCGTGCCACCGTCCAGATCGAGCATCTCGTCCGTCATTTGGAACCAGTACGCCTGACGCGCTCCGACCAGCCCTCCGAGCAGGACGAGTCGCGACACATGCTCGGGAAACCACGACGCAAGCTCATAAAGCTCCTCCACCCCCAGCGCCCGCCCGCGTCGCGCTGCGTGCTTGATGGGCTTGATGCCGAACAGAGCGTCGTCTACGCGCTGCCCGCGGTCGCGAGCCTCCCCCAGCACACGCTTCAGGAACTGCAGCTCGTCGAGCGCGGATCTCGGGTGCTCCGATGCGCGCTTGACGATGAAGTCCTCGACCTGAACGCGCCGCAGCGCCGACACGCGAACGCCACGAAGCGGCTTCCACACTTTCGCCTTCTGCTCGTAAAACTCAATGCTTCGCGGTCGGAGTCCGCCGGCGGCGCGCAGGCGTGCGAGGTAACCGTCGATCTCCTGCCCCAGCGTCGTCGCGGGCTCGGGCGACGCCGAACCACCAATCTTGCGCAGCTTCAGGTCCAATTCGAGCCGTTCGGCCGCATCCTTCGTCGGGACCGTTTGCGCGGGGAACGGATCGACTCGCACCTGATACGAGCGCGCCCCGCGCTTCCGAATGCTCACGCTGTCCGCCCTTCATTGCCCGGCGCGAGCCACGCCTTGACCGCGCTCTCAGGATACCGCCTCTCACGCCCAACCCGCACCGAGGGAAGTCGGCCCGCAGCAGCAGCCCGACGGATCGTCTCAGGATTCACCGAGAGAAGTTTGGCGAGCGCCCTCCCGGAGTAGTGCGGCTCGATCATGTAGCGATTCCCAACTCTCCTGCAGTTGCCACACGCAATGGCGCAGGGGCGGCCACGTCGCGCTTCTTCCGGAAAACACCCCAGGAGATGAGAACGGATCGACGGACCTCCTCATGGTCATAGAGATCCTGAACCAACCGCTTCGCCGCAGCCTCAAGCGTATCGAGCAGCTCACCAGGATTGAGAACGACGCCATCCGTGAGCGCGGTTTCCAACTCCCGTCGCAGCTCCGGTACCGCCTCAGCGTCGAAGTCGTCAACGTAGTCGACGAGCATCAGATCCCACCGAGTCGGCTCCAGGGTGTACAGCAAGCCAGCAACCCGCAGCCACTGCCCGATTGCCGCAACAATCACGGCCGGCGACGCGCCTCCGTCCCACGACCGCCGAATCGAGCCCAATCCGCGCTCGACAAGCGCCTTCTCCAGCGCTCTGATCTGGGCGGCTTGACGCGAGGTAGCTGGCTTCGGCTCGTCAACCGATGTTCCGTCCTTCCGACGACGGACGCCATGCCAGGTCACCGGCTCGCCCTTTCGCCGGTGAAGGTTCACCTTCACGTCGCCCAGGTAGAGCCGTGCACCCTCCCGCAGGGCCATCGAGAGCGAGATGTCGCGCTCAGACGCGAGGTGCTCCAGGCGCGCCTTCTCGTCCTCATCCATCCGGAGAGCGATAAGCTTCATCGGTTTGCTGATGGACATTGCGTCGATACTACTACGCAAACGTATATACGTCAAGTGTCGCAACCCGTTCCACAGCAGCCCAAGATCGGGCACGGGCCGATAAGGTCGCAGCATGCCGATACCTGACTTCCAGACGATTATGCGGCCGCTACTGGCTCTGCACGCTGACGGGGCGCCGAAGACGCAGCAGGCGCTCCGAGAACTGCTCGCAGCCGAGTTCGAACTCACCCATGATGACCTTGAGGAAATGCTGCCCAGTGGCACGGCGCGAACATTCGTCAACCGCGTCGCGTGGGCCTCGACCCACCTCAAGGAAGCGGGGCTCATCATGAAGCCGACCCGAGGCGTGTCGGAAATCACCCCCCGCGGAATCGAAGTGCTGAAGGCGAACCCGACACGCGTGGATATGTCCATCCTCCAGACCTTTCCTGACTACCTCGAGTTCCGTGTGCGGAGTTCTGGCAAGAAGCCGAAGGGGAAGGACGACCCAGCGCCACTCGTAGGTGGTGATACGCCCCAGGAGATCCTTGAGACCGCCTACTCCGAGATCCGCGATGCGGTGGTCGATGACCTACGCGGCAGGCTGCTGGATCGTGACGACCGTTTCTTCGAGCATGTTGTTCTCGACGTCCTTGTGGCTCTCGGATACGGGGGGTCGCGCCAAGACGCCGCCGAGCGGGTCGGGCGCACCGGGGACGGTGGCATCGACGGAGTAATACGCGAAGACGCTCTCGGCCTCGATGCCATCTACGTCCAGGCGAAGAAATGGGCCGTCGAGCGGACAATCGGACCCCGTGAGATCCGCGAATTCATCGGTGCCCTGCAAGACATCGAAGCCGTGAAGGGCGTCTTCATTACGACTTCGACCTTCTCCAGGGAGGCCAGAGAACTTGCCAAACGAAGGAGAATCGTCTTGCTCGACGGTCGCGAGCTCGCCGGCCTCATGGTCGACTCGGGCGTGGGAGTCACAACCGTCCGCCAGTACGAAGTTCGGCGAATCGACGAGGACTACTTCGTCGAGCCGGAGTAGCCGTGGACTATCGCGACGTTACCGGCGTGGTCTACGAGATCAAGTCACTTCTCCCGACTCGCGCGCGCGGCCTGTTCAGCCAGGAGCGTGTAATCAACGACAGCCAAAATCACCTTCTGCAGGTCTTCAGAACAGCCTCGAAAATCCAGGAGTGCTAGCGCCTTGTTCCCGTGCCGGCGGATTGGCTCAGAGATGAGAGCGTGGACGAACGATTGCGTGGCGAGATTGACTTTCCCAAAGTCGAGAGTGACTTCATTCCCTCGTTCGATCGCCGGGTTGATTTCTTCACGTCGGATCCGCCGCGCCTCGTCTTTGTTTTCAGCGAGTAGCGTGCCGGGACTCGGCTCGATGACAATCCGACTTACGCTCAGCTGAATCGCACCTTCTTGCGGGCCTTCCGAAGCGTGGCCTCCGCCACGTCCCCGTATTGCGACCGCGTTTGTTCAAGAAACTCTGTGATCTCGATTGACTCGTCCAGACCAATCTCAACGCAGACGATGGTTCCGGGGTATCGGCTGATCGGATAAACCAACATGTCGTCAGCCGCCGGACGCTTCGCTAGCGAGGTGCGGAACATCGCATCACCCGAGACGAGGGCGAAGTATCCTCCGCTCGCGGCTGCCAGGTTCCTTGTGACGAAGAGCCCGACACCTCCATTCTCCGTCGCCCCGTACAACGCACCGAATGCACCGGTCGTACCCGGCTGGATCGCCTTAAGCACCGCGTCCCGGTCACTAGCTACGTCGGGATAGTTGCGACTAATCGTGCTCCGAACGCCTTGCCCACAATCGGCTACGCCGATGCTGACGTATCGACGCTCGGTCTTGTCCCCCCGGTAATACTGCGCAGCGACCACGGCACCCTGCGAGCTTCCAGAGTGCTCCAAGACGTTCCTCACCATCTCGCTCACGACGTACTGAATCGCCATGGCTTGCTCCGGCTCGTCGGAGAGATGAAGAAGTGGACCGATGTCAGCGATGAGTGCCTGGAGGTCGGAGGTGTCCCTCACCTGCTTGAGAGGGACGAAACGCCCTGCTTCTTCGTGCTCCTCCAGCGACTTGAGTAGCTTCCTGCCCAGCATCGGAGTGAGCCCAAACCGCCACGCATAGAGCGCACGGTCGTCGTTCTCACAGTCGACAGACATTCCCCGTTTCTGTGCCTCCAGGCCCCATGCTCCAAGCGCGGCGAGAATCCACGGCTGCATGTGGCACCACTTCGGATGGAACAACACCGTCGCGTCCCCATCCGCCTCCAGCGTCCAATCGATGTGTTGGAGGAACCCGCGCGCGCCCTTGATCGTTGCGGAGTTCGGGATCGGGAGCGCCGTCAGTGACATCATCCGACAATAGCTGGGTTCAATGAGCTCTACGGTCCGCGCGCAGGCAGCGGTAGGCGGTCCAAGACACAGCGCGCCACGACTGCGTCCCATTCAGCGAAGCCGTCTGGGGCGAGCAGTCCTTGCCGAACCGCCCAGAGCCGGCGAGCGAGGCGAAGCGAGCGCATCGTGACACCCGTCCTCTGCGTCAGATGCGTGCCGATGAGTACCAACACGCGCGGCAGATTCCCGTCCTGGACGTTCTCTGTGATCGAAGCCTTCCTTCCACGCCCCGATACGAAGTAGCTCGATAGGTAGGCACCCGCCTGGTCTCCCGGCCAGAACTTTCGACTCAGCTTCTCCCAGCCGTCGACGAAGCCGAAGCCGAACGCCGGGGCGAGTTCGCGCAGTGCGAAGACGTACTCCCGCGCCCATGCGACCTCTTGCGGCGTCGACACCGCGATGACGCCGTGCAGGTGCGCAAGTCCGCGACGCTGCTTCTCCCAGACGCGCGCCACGAGCCGCCCACGAAATCCGGTCGCGCGATCCGCCCGAATCTTCGCCCGCCGATGAACGTCACTCCACGCCTTCCCCGCGTTGCTGTTGAACTCGATCTCGGAACAGCGGCTCACCCGGCAGCCGATCCTCCCCGAGCACTTCACCCCCGGCCCGTGTCGGCAGAACTCCGGATCGAACGGGTATAGATCCGCTCCCGGGGCCGTCACCGTGAACATCACCGACAGCTTCACCAGCCGCAGGTTGTCGAGCAGCCGCCGCCGCGTGTCTCTTGCCCACGTCGGCGCGAACTCCGGGCATCGCCGCGATGAGCACCGCCTGACTTCCGACGGGATCGGCCGGTCGCAACCAGGGCAGCGATGCCATGGCAGGCCTCGAGCGTGATCCCGCACCGCACGACCGAATGCGCGAGGAGCGGTCGGGGCCGCCGCGCCCCCGAGCAAGCCGGGCGAATGAGCGTCGGGGTGGAGAGGGCGGGGGCGACGCGCGCGCCCG
>JBKJVI010000105.1:0-22321 GCA_046590225.1 Gaiella sp.
CCGACGTGGCTCCGGATCACCGCGATGAACCAGAGGAACGCGATCCCCGCGAACGGCGCGAGGTAGAGACTGACGAACGCGACACGCTTGGAGTCGCCGCGGAGGTACCACTCGGAGACCTCCGCTGCGCTGCTCTCCGCGGCAGGCTGACCCCGGACGAGAAGGATGGCTCCGATGAAAAGGGCCGCGAAGAGAAGGCCGGCAACACCCGCCGCATGGGGGCGCGAAGGTCGCGACCCAGAGACCCGATCAGGGGGCCGACGTCCCCGTGTCACCGATCGACACGGAGCCACCCCGTCCTACACAGCCGCGACGGGCTCGCCCGTCGGGCCGTTGCCGATTGGCTCATCCTTCGCCGCTTCGTGGGCGAGCGAGATCACGACCGCACCGACGAGCGCGAGGCCGAGCCCTACCAACGCGATCACGATGTGCCAGGTCGGGCGACTGAGCGTCTCGTTCAGGAGGACGACGCCGATCAGGATGCTGACGACCGGGTTCGCCACCGACACCGTCGCCACCGAAGGAGCGAGGCGTCCCGTGCCGAGCGAGACCTGCTGGAGCACGAAGCCGAGGACTCCGGTGACGGCGAGGACGTAACACTCCCAGTGCGAGAGCATCGTGCCGACGCTCTCGTGGAGGTAGTCGAGCGTCACCGGCGTGAGGGCGGCCGAGAGCCCGAAGAGCATGCCTGCAACCGTTCCGTAGGCGGCGGCGATCACGGACTTGCTGCCCCCGCGACCGAGGATGAGGAGGATGACGGAGGCCGCGACGACGAGGCCGATCGCAATGGCCCACTCGCTATTCGGGGCCGTGTCGTTCCCCGTCGCCGGGTCACCGAAGTAGGCGTAGAGAGCAAGCCCGACGACGATCACCGCCGCGCCGAATATCTCGCGGCGACCGACGTGCTGCCTCGTCAGAAGGTAGCCGAGCGGAAGCGCGAAGATGACTGTCGTAACGAGAAGCGGCTGGATGATCGAGATCCGCCCTCGATCGAGCGCTCCTGCCTGGAAGGCGTAGCCGGCGAGCAGCGCGAGCGTCCCGAAGAGCCACCACGTCTGCCCCACGAGGCGAACGAACGACTTCGGATCGGAGAGCGAGATCGTCGGGAGGTTGAGTGCCCCCTTCTGCTGCAGCGCAGCCGCGAGCGCGAACAGGAACGCTGCGATGAGTGCAAGGGCTTCAGCCGCCGCAGCAGCCTACGACAAGCTCCGGCGGTTGGCAACAATCGAGGGCCTGTCCAGGCGTTGGGGGCCACCGATCCCCTGCCTGTCGGACTGCAACGACCGAGCCGCGTCGGGCGTATCGCCGAACGCGCCCGCCGCGGTCGACTCGAGTCGCTCGAACTCGGCGGCGACCGCAGCGGTGTACTCGGGAAGCACCGAAAGCTCGAGCGCGGAGAGGGCTGCGCGAAGTCGTCGCATCACCTGGATCGACGAGCTGCCGTAGATCCGGATCTCGGTCACGCCGAGGGAGAGGTAGTCCTCGAACCGGTGGGCGGGCATCACGAGTCGGAGCTTGCCCTGGTCGTCTCGGTACTCCCAACGCCCGTCGAGGCCTGCTGTCCGGCCGATCAATCCGAGCGTATCCTCGAGGTGGCCGATCACCTGCACGGCCGTCGTTGGATCGTTGACGGCGGGCGACAGGGCCCTGATCGCGACATCGACGAGAATGCGGATGGCAAACGCCGGGTCCTGATCGATTGTGCGCTCGATTCCGAGCGCGAGTCGACCGCCGAGCCGCCGCTCGGCGATCTTCGGAAACGGGGCAGTGCCATACAACTCGAGCAGCACCGCGTCGGAGGAGACGAAGTCCCCAACGCCGTGACGCATCACGATCGTGGCGTCATTGTGGGTTGCCCACGCGAGCAGCCCTTCGTCGTCGATCGCCTGCAGCGCACCCGATTCCCGGCTGCGGACGACGAGCGTCGGCTCGTGCGCGAGGATCTCCTCGAGCTCGGCGTCGGCTCCGGTACGGCGCCTGGTCGTTGCCAGCTCAACCGTGGCGCGAAATGCGTCGCGCCCGGCACGCGCGGCGATCGATGCGACCTTGACGGGCCGCAGGCGATGGAGGACGCGGTCGAGGAAGACCAGGAAGAGCAGCAGGCCAAGGCCGAGCAGAATCCCGGCAAGGGTGACCCCGAGACTCGGAACGGACTCGTCGATCTGCCGAATCAGCGTGTACGAGAAGATCAGCGTCCCCATCAGCACCGCGAGCGTCAGCTTGAGAACGATGTCTCGGTACCAGAGCCGCATGTAGAGAGCCGAGAAGGTCCCGGTCGCCATCTGCACGACGAGAACACTGACGGTGACGACGAATCCGATCAGGCCGACCGTGGCTCCGACGACGGTCGAGAGTACCGTCAACGCAGTCTGCGGCGTGTAGTCCTATCCGACGGGAACAGATGCGGCGCCCTGCACCGAGCAACTCAGGACGCTCAGGAGATAGCCGAGTACCCCGCCGATCAGCGGCAGCACCCACAGACTCCCCTTGAGGGTCTGGCGGATCCGAAACATCGGGCCCCAACTCATCGCGAGAGCAGCGTAGGCGAGCGGTCAGCTGTTGGAGCTCGGGTGATGCAGCGGAAGCCGATGTGGCACGTGGAGGTATCGACCGCCTCGGCCTGCCGGGCGGCCGGGCGGTACCGGAAGCAGTAGTTCGGGGCGCACAGATGGGAGCCGCCCTTGATCACCTTGCGCGGGATCGTCTCGCCCGGGCCGTAGCTCGCCTCACTGCTCGTGACACGAGGGTTGCTCGGCACGCAACACGGCTTTGCAGCGTCCTCCGGCCGCGTGGGGGCGAACCAGTCGGCGGTCCACTCCCACGTGTTGCCCGCCATGTCGAAGAGCCCGTAGCCGTTCGGGGGAAACACGCCGACGGGCGACGTTCCCTCGTAGCCATCGGTCTTCAGATTCTGCCACGGGAACTCCCCTTGCCACACATTCGCGGCGGGCGTCCCTCCCGGCGCGTGCTCGTCGCCCCAGGTGAATACGGCACCGTCGAGGCCGCCGCGCGCTGCCACCTCCCATTCGGCCTCCGTGGGGAGCTCCTTGCCCGCCCACGCGGCGTACGCCTCCGCGTCCGCATACGTGACATGCGTGACGGGGTGATGGTCGCGGCCGTTGATCGTCGTCCCCTTTCCGCCCGGCCGCTTCCACATCGCTCCCGGGGCGTACTCCCACCAGGCGTGAAGATCGTCGAGCCCAACGCGCCCCGGAGGCTTCCGGAAGACGAGCGAGCCCGGGACGAGGAGTGACGGATCGGCGTCGGGATAGCTCGCGGCCTCCGGAGTGATCTCGGCAGTCGTGACATGGCCAGTCTCGCGCACGAACCGACGGAAGTCCGCTGCCGTCACGAGCTGACGGTCGATCCAGAAGCCGTCGACCGCCACCTGATGGACGGGGCCTTCCTCCGGGTAGAAGTCGTTCGAGCCAAGGCGGAACGTCCCCTCCGGCACCCACGCCATCCCCGGAAACGGCGGCGGCCCGTTCAAATCGCGTGGTCGCGCATGCGCCGGAGTCATGAATTCATTGTGACGGTTGAAGGGGCGGGAGCAGCGCGACCGAGCAGCTGACCTGCGTGCCGTATGCCCCGCGGTCAAGCTTCGTCGGCGGGCTGCTTTGCGGCCTGCTTCTGAGCCTTCTTCTCGGCCTTCCGGGCCTTGTGGGCCGCCGACTGCTCTGCCGCCTTCTCCCTCGCGCCCGCGTAGGACGTCCCGACGAGCTGCTTGCCACCCGTCCAGCCGAACACCCACGTGACGATCACGACCGCAAAGGCGACATTCCACGCGGTGACGATGAGCTGCTGGCCGAGAGAGTACGCCGTCGCGTTTGCCGTCGTCGTCACGCTCGAGAGCGAGACGCTGTTCACCGCCTGCGTGATTCCCACGCCGCCCGGGGTGAACGACACGGTGTTCGCGAGCGAGTTGCCGCCCACGACCGACATGACCGTGTGGAAGGTCACCGGAATGCTGTAGGCCGCGAGGAAAATGGCTAGTACAACAAGCTTTGCGACCCACGACCCGAACGACGGCAGGAGGACCTTCAGGACGTAGTCGCGCTTGTTCGCGAGGATCGCGCCGCCCTGCTTTGCCTTCTCCCAGAGGCCCCTGACCTTGCCCCAGAACATCTTCACGAGGAACACGGCGAGCACAATGCCGCCGGCGATCAGGAGAGGCACGAGAAGCCGGTGGTCGTTGACGAATCCGAGTTGCAGATCGAACGTGCCCGGCACGGAGATGAAGAGGTAGAGATAGACGAACGTGCCGATGGCGGTGTAGAAGATCTTCTGCACGAGCGTCGCGCCGAGAACACCGGCGAAGGTCGAGCCGCGGATCAGCGCGACGTACATCAGCAGCGAGGCGAACGTGCCGATATTGGCGGGCAGAAAGCTGTTCATCGCGACACCTGCGGCATACGCGGCGAGGATGTCGCGGTAGCGCACGCCGCCGTCCGGGTACCCGGCGGCAAGGATGTAATACCACGCCATCGCCGTGAGGGTCGTCTGGATCGTCTGGAAGAGGACGCCCGCGACGATGTACTGGATCGAGATCTCCGTCATCGTCTCCCAGACGGATTCGAACCAGTCGAGGACGCCGAAACCTGCGAGGTGGCAGATCACGAGCGCAACGGCGATCCCGACGAGCCAGAGCGCGATCTTGAGTAGCCGGCTCGGGCGCGAGCGGTCGTGGAACGGTGTCACCACCCGGACGGTGTGGTGGAGCGCGCTCATCGGGCGAGGCTACCGCTTCTGGAGGACGTTGGCGAGGAAAACAGGACGTCGATCATGCCTCGAGAACGAGCGTGTCGAGACCCTGCACGGACGCGAAGTCCGTGTCGAACGTGAGCAGGCAGGAGCCTGTCTCGAACGTCGCCGCCGCGATCCACATGTCGTTCACGGGGATTGGGGTGCCGGCTCGCCGGAGCGCCGAGTAGATACGGCCGTAATGACGAGCGACACTCGGCGTGAACGAAACCACCGTCACGAAGGGCTCGGAGAGGAACTCCGCCAGGGCGACCAGGTTCTCCTGAACGCGTGAGCCGAGCTCGAACGCGCCGTACAGCTCTCCGAGCACCGTGACAGGGACGAAGATCGAGTCGGCTGCCGACGCGAGATCGAGTACGACCTCGTGACCGGCGCGCAGGTGCGAATACGCCGACGTGTCGAGAGTGAGCCGCGGCGCGGCCTCAGCGCCAGAGGCCATCATCGATCACACGCTGCCCGGCAAGAGCATTGTCGAACTCGCGTTGATCAGTCGGCGACCACGTTGCATAGCGCCGAAGTCGCTCTCGACGCGCATCGACGCCGAGCGCATCCTCGAGAATCTGCAGGGCTGTCGCGTTGAGGCTCTGCCCACGATCGTGACTGAGACGGGCCAGCTGACGGCTCAGCTCCTCCGACACGCCACGAATTGTCAGCTGCTTGGCCATGCATGCATGCTAGCACCAAAGTGCAGGCGTGCATTCAAGCGAAGGCTAGCTGCGGCGTTCGATGCGACGATCGCGGATCATCCGACCGCCAATCACGTCAGCGACGGCGGTCGTGATCCAGATGATCAGCGTTGCCAGCACGTAGGTCGCGACGCCGCTGATCGAGATGTCCGAGATGACGATGTTGACGATGATCAGCGCGATGATCGTCGAGGCGAGCGCGAGCAACCCTGCCATCGCGACGGACGGCTGCCGGATGAGCACCTTGACCGCGAAGAAATTGACGATGATGTGGACGATCCAGAACAGGATCGTGGCGGTGACGATCGCCGCGGTCGAGCCAGAGAAGTCGCTCAGCAGCGCCACCGAGAGGATGAGCCCGGCGGCGATGCCGATGAGGCTTGCGGCGAGACGGATGACCCAGCGGCCGAGCATGGTCGTACCTTAACCGTCCGCGTGCTCCGGTGTCCACCGGGATCATCGTAGGTTTGCGAGGTTGGTACCGCGTCGGTACCATCGGGAGATGGCAATGAATCTCAGACTGAGCGCCGCCGAGACCGAGGCGCTTCGAAGCAAGGCGGCCGAAGAGGGTCGCTCAATGCAGGAGGTGGCGCGCACGGCGATCGCTCAGTATACGAGCGACCGCCAGGCACGGCTCGCGCTCGCGATCTCCCGCGTCCGCGACGAGGACGCCGAGTTGCTCGAACGCCTCCGTCGGTGAGTCCCGACCGGGAACCGATCGACTACCTGAGCGCCGACGATCTCCTCGAGATCGCCGCGGGAGTCGTGGGCCGGGTCGACGTCCGTGATGTCGGCCTTCTGGCCAGCGCGGCGGCGCGACCGGCGAGCGCGGTCTTCGGTACCGAGGCATATCCGCCGTTCCCGGAGAAGGCGGCGGCCCTCCTGCACGCGCTTGCGCGCAACCACCCGCTGCTCGACGGCAACAAGCGGCTTGCGTGGTCAGCTGCACGCGTGTTCTGTCTCCTCAACGGCCGCGACCTACAGTTCGACGTCGACGAGGCGGAAGCGATGATGCTGGCTGTGGCGGCGGGACACCTCGACGTCCCGGATCTGACGGCAACTCTGGAGCGCCGTGGTGCTTCCCGATGAGTAGGCTCAGGCGAATCGTGACCGATTCGCTGAAGACATGATCCTGCTCTGGGCCGGCCTCGGTCGACGTCGGCAAGGCGGCGCAACTCGACCTCGAGCGTCTCGATCACGGCGACGGGGCGGCCGTCCGAATCGATCACGAGCGAGCGTTGACCTGGCTCCTCGAGCGGCCGGCCCTCGCGGAGGTACTCCTCGTGGAGGCCGGTCGTCGTCGTCTTCTCGCCACTGAGGATCGCGGCGACGAGCCGCTCGCGAAGCGGGCCAGGGAACCCGAACTCGGCGAGCGGAAGCCTCGCCGGGGCGTTCACGACACTCGAGCTTGGCCGCGTGCAGGTGTTTGTCGCGCCCGAGAACGTCGCGGCGCTACGCCTCGCCGAGAGCTCCGGCTTCGAGTGCGAGGGTGTCCTCCGCTCGTACTGGGAGATGGACGGCGAGCGTATCGATGCGGTGATCCTGGCCCGGATTCCGCGTGACGTCGTGTAGCGTCGCTCGGCGTCGGTGCTACGTGGCGTAGCGCGCTTTGGCAGCCTTCGACGAGTACGTCGAGAGATCGGCGAAGAGACCGATTGCGACGAGTAGCCAGCCAGCGCCCGAGACGCCGTTGAGCGGCCCCCAGGCGAGCACATAGGCGAGCGTCGTCCACGGAAGGAAGAGCAGACCGAGGAGCGGCCAGAAGAAGCTCGAGAACGCCGCGTCGACCTTGTCGCCGAAGAGCCACCACACGAGGAGCGCGAAGCGGGGGCCGATGAAGCCAGCTGAGAGGGCGAGGCAACACATGGCGCAACGCTAGCCCAACAGGCTCGTGATTTCAAACGCGCTCCGGCAGGACTGGCCTCGCGAGCCGAGAACTCGACCCTGATGGCAGAGGAATCGAGAATCGAGCGACGGCTCGACAGCAATCTCGCGCGCGCGTCGACGCCACGCGGGGCCGCGGTCGTGATTGCAAGCGTGACGACCACCATCACGATCATCGCAGGTGGCATGATGACGGTTGTCGATCGCGATAGCTTCCCGACACTCGGCTCCGGCCTGTGGTGGGCCGTGCAGACCGTGACGACCGTCGGCTACGGCGACCACGTGCCCGTCACCCGAGCCGGACAGTTCGTCGCCGCGTTCGTGATGCTCCTCGGGATCGGATTCGTCACCGTGATCACTGCCTCGATCACCGGTGCGTTCGTCGCGCGGTCGCGACAGAAGGAACATGACCTACGCTCCGGCCTCGCGTCTGCCGACCAACTCGCAGAGATCATCGAGCGACTCGAGCGGATCGAGCTCGGCATGCGCGACGGCGCCTGAGATCTGAAGCCGCCGCGCGGAACCCCGGCGACCGGCTGAAGCGTCCGGCCACCCGCGCTCTCGACCACTACGCGACGATGCGGTAGACCTGAAAGACCTCGGCCAGCTCCCGATTTACGTTCGTGCCGTGCACCTTCGCGAGGTTCCAGATGTACTCAGCGTTCGCATAGCGGCGGTGCTGCTGTGACGCGTACTTCTCCACCGCGGCGATCTTCCGCTCCACGTGACGCTGCTCGAGCCCCACGTAGGCGCCGTAGGAGAAGTCGAAGTTGTTCCACGGGATCTCGTAGCCGAGCACGGTCGTCCGCTTGAACGCCCGCAGGCCCTCCTGGGCGATCGCCTGATGGTCCTGATGCACGTCGTGATGTGACGGCTGGAAGACGAGCTCCGGCTTCCACTCCTCCCAGAGGGCGACGAGCAGCTCGAGGATGTCCTGCCGCCGATCCGGGAACGTGCGTACGTCGAAGTCGTGCACCGTCAGATGCGACTCGGGGATCCCGAGCTCGGCCGTCGCCTCGCGCACCTCGCGAGCGAGCGTGTCCGGTGGGAAGCCCGGCGGCAGAGAGCGGGTCGCAATCGAGAAGGCGACATAGCGCACCTCGCAGCCCGCCTCGACGAGCCTGGCGGTGGTGCCACCGCAGCCGAACTCGCCGTCATCCGTATGTGGAGCAAGCACGAGCGCGCGTCGACAACCCTCGATCACGTCTTCCCTCCCTTTCGCGGAACGCTCACGGCGAGGCCGACGAGACCGAGCATTGCCCAGGTCATCGGGTCCTCGAAGAGAGCGCTGTAGAAGAAGCTGTGCACGATGATCGCCACTAGCGTAAGGCCAACGGCGAACGACACGCGCGAGGTGAAGCCTCGACCGAGCCCGCGCAGGGCCGCGAGGAGCGCTGCCCCGCACACCCAGCCGAACAGCAGAAGGCCCGGGAGACCCTCCTCCGCAGCGATGGTCACCGGCGTCGTATGCGACGCCGCCTTCTTCGGCCGCTTGCCCGCGAGGCCCGTTCGGTCGGCGTAGGCGCGCTTGAATCCTCCAACGCCGACGCCCCCCACAGGATGCGTCGCTGCAATGCGGAGCCCTTGCCCGACGAGCGTCGCACGATCACTCGTGATCGAGTCGACGCCTGACCGCGACTTCGTCTCGATGCGATTGCGCGTCTGCGGAACGGCAAGGGCGCCGAGGACGAGGACGACGGCCAGAGCAGCGGCCACGATCACGGCGACACGGCCCCAGACGACGAGGGCTGCGACGAGCACACCCACGGCAAGTGCCACGAAGCTCGACTGGGAGAACGAGAAGAACAGCCCAACCCACATCGCCGCAATCACGGCGTAGAGGCCGCCGAGCTTCCAGCCGCGGACGCCGCCGAGGAGAATGCCGGCGAGCGCCGTGAGAATCCCGATCGTGAGATAGCGCCCGTAGATCGACGGATCCCAGAAGATCGAGTTGACGCGGAAGAACGGTGCATACGCGTTCCCGACAATCACCTTCGGGTTCCAGAACACCTCGCGCGTCGACCACTGGTAGACGCCGATCGACGCATAGGTGAGCGCCGTGCCGACAAGAGCGACCCAGAGCCAGGTCAGCCAACGGCCGCGCCAGGGGAGCCGCGCAAACCCGAGGGCGAGCAACCCGAAAGGAAGAATGAACGCTCCGATGAAGATCGCACCCTCCCGCAGGTCGACGCTCCAGACGAGTGTCAGGCCGGTCCAGGCAACGAACGCAGCGAGCGGGATCGCCACCGGACCGAGCTCCCGATCGCGGCTGTCTCGACGGACGACGAGCTGCCAGGCGAGCGCAACCGCGAGCGAACCGACGACGACGTAGAGAGGAAGGAGCAGGTTCGCGTCCTCATCGCCGAGCTGCACCGGGATGCGCACGGGCACGCAGACGAGAGTCCCGAAGGCGAGGAGGTACGGGTAGCGGAGCAGGGCGAACCCGCCGACAACGGAGACGACGATCCCAGCGCCCGCTGCAGCGCCGAGCTTGACGGGGCCTAGGTCCGGAGCGAGGTAGGCGGCGAGGCACGCGAGGCCGAGTGCCCAGCCGGCAAGGCCGACGATCCGCAGGTCGCGGCGATGCGCCACGAAGAGCAGCGCCAGGCCGGCGCACCCGAGAACGCTTCCGAACTGACCGACCGCGCTCACGGTGCCGGGCTCCGGACGAACACCGCGGCACGTGCGCTGAGGCCATTGGCAGTCACAGTCAAAGTGAAGCGACCCGGCTGGAGAGGAGCCCGCAGCCGGAGCGTGCCCGGTCGCGCGACGCCCGTGCGCGCTCCAAGCTTCCACGTCACGCGAGCCGCATCCGTGAGCACGAGCACGGCAAAACGCCCGCCGGGAGTCGTCACGATGCTCGAGCGGCCGAGGGCGACATACCGGATCACGACGACCTTCGGGCGGGTTCGGCGGCCCTCGTTCCCGGCGATGTCGACGGCTCCGAGCCGCAAGGTGTACGGCCCCTGAGGCAACGGCTCACCGCCGTTGCGGCCAAACCAGTCGATCGTGCCCTCGGTCCTCCGGCCCTTCTTGAGGACGACACGCTTCCCGCCGACGTAGAGCGCGACACGGGCAGGCTCGTCGACGCGGTAGCGGACAACGACTCGATCGCTCCGCGCGTCTCCATCCGGCGAGAAGACACGAGGATCGAGCCGCGTCATAGCGACGACCGGAGGGGACGTGTCTATGCGAATCGGGTTCGGCAGAACGATCGTCCGACGCTGGCGCCCGAGCTTCACGCGCGGCCGATACTGCCCTTCGAGGAGCGCAATGCCAACGTCGTTCCTTCCGTCCCAGGCGAACGAGACAGCCCCGCGCGGCACGCTGTCGCGGCGGACGAGGTGCCGAACCACGTCCCCGTCCCCGTCGATGATCTCCACACCGATGACATCCGCCTCACGGAGCCGGAACGCGATCACAGCGGAATCTGTCGGACAGTCGCAAACGGGTGAGATCACCTTGGGGAGAACCCGTGTCCCGAGAATGGGGCTCGGGGTCAGCTTCAGTGACTCGGTGTAGACGAAGGCGAGTGCCGTGGCAGCGAGCAGCGCCGCGACGAGCGCGGCTGGCGCGAATCTGGCCAAGGCCGACAGATTCTACGTTGGATCGGCGCGCAGTGGCCCATCTCGGTTGCGCCTCGCCGAACGTCGAGGCAGGGCGACACCTCGGCGGCCGGCAACGTCGGCCGCCGACCCGAGACGAGATCTACGACTCGGCAAGCCCCCAGTCGAGCACGACGCGCCAGCCGTCGGGATCCGCGATCGTGATGCTGCGGCCGTCCCAGTACGGGTTCTCGGGCTCGACGTCGGGGTACCCGAGATCCGAGAGCCGCGCGGCAACGATCTCGGCCGCCTGCTCCGACTCGAGATAGAGCACGAGGAGGTTGTCGACGCTTGGCGCGAGACAGGGGCTGCCGTCGTCGTGCGACGTGAACTCGAGGTGGTAGTCGCTCCCGGGAAGACCGAGCATGACGCCGTCGTACCCCGAATGACCGTCGAAGCGCCCGAGCTCGACGAGCCCGACACCATCGCGATAGAACTCGACGACCTCGTCGAGCCTGTCCGTGGGACGCGCGATTCTGACCCGGATCACCGGGAGGCTCGGAGGCCAGCTCACCCGGTGTCGGCCTCGGCGACCTGCGGCGTCCCGCGTCCGGCGAACCAGCGTGCAAACGCGACGAGCGAGGCGGTCACCGCGACCACGGCGCCACCGATCAGGATCGCGTTGGCTCCCGGCGGATCGACGAGCTTGACCCCGGCGAGCGTGAGGGTTGCCGCAAGCACGATCCGCAGCGCCCGGTCTGGAAGCTTCACGGTGAACCTGCCGCCGATGAGAACTCCGGGGATCGAGCCGATCAGCAGCCAGCCGGTCGCCCGAAGGTCGACGCTGCCGGCAACGAGGTGCCCGGCGCCGGCGGCGGCGAGAAGGATCGCGGCATGGAAGATGTCGGTGCCGACGATCTTCGCCGCCGTGAGAGGGAATGCGATCAGCATCACGAGGCCGAAGACCGTGCCGCTGCCGACGGATGTCAATCCGACGACGAAGCCGCCGACCACGCCCGTCGCAACCGCGATCACCTTGTCGCGCGGACCGAGGATGAACGGGCGGTCATCGGACTCCGTGTGGAGGTACGCCTTGACGAGAAACCCGAGACCGCAGAAGACGAGCGCGACCCCGAGAATGATCTTTGCCGTGTCCTCGTAGCCGGCGCCGTACTCCTTCGTCAGCCACCATCCAAGACCGACGCCGAGAAACGAGAACGGGATCGAGCCGACGAGCATCCAGGCCGTCAAGCGCAGATGGACGTGGCCGAGCCTCCTGTGCTGGACAGCCCCGAACGACTTGAAAATCGCCCCGTGGACGATGTCCGTGCCGATCGCAACGGATGGCTTGAAGCCGAAGACGAGGACGAGCAAGGGCGTCATCAGAGAGCCCCCGCCCATTCCCGTGGTTCCGACGAGCAATCCGATCAGGAGACCGGCGAGTGAGAGCTTCCAATCCACTAGTGCGGCCACCTAGGTTGCACCCGGAACAGCCGCAGCTTGGCCTCGTTGGGCGACCGCTTCGCGGTCGGCTGTTCTTCTGGCGCCTGGCTCCGCTTCGCGGAGGGGCCGCAGGCGGCCCGGGGGCGCTCTGGATTCGCGCCGAACATCCTAGACGTCTTGCTCCGGTGTTCCGAGCAGGATCTCCTTCAGGGTGTCGCCCCGAAGTCCTAGACGAAGCGTCTCGAGCGGAATCACCTCGTCGGGCGGGATGTTGCCGAGATTCACGTTCGGCCCGAGCTGCTTCACGAACCACGCCTGCGACGACTTCGTCGGCGCCTCGAAGATGAGGTCGTCGACGGGCACGCCGTGGACGATCTCGTCGATCAGGCCGGTGCGCATGTCGCCGTCCTTGCGGAAGATGCCGGCCGTACCGCCCTCACGGGCCTCGGTGATCACCTTCCAGGAGCCGGCCTCGAGCTCCTCCTTGATCCACTCGACCCACTGATAGGGCGCGTAGACGACGTCGGAGTCCTTCGAGCCGACCTCGGAAAGCACGACGAAATCGCGGGCGAAGTCGCGGATCAGCTCGAGCTTCTCGTCGCGCGGGATGTCGATCGTGCCGTCGGAGATCTCGACGTGAGCGAAGCGGTGCTCGGTGAGCCATGCCTTGAACTCGTCGAGCTTGCCCTTTGCATAGACCGCCTCGAACAGCGTGCCGCCGCACACGACCGGCGTCTCGAAGCTCCGGTAGAGCGCGATCTTCTTCTCGAGGTTGTTCGTGACGTAGCTCGTGCCCCAGCCGAGCTTGACGATGTCGACGAAGTCGCCGGCCGTGTCGAACATCCCCTCGATGTCCCGGATGTTGAGACCCTTGTCCATGACGTGGGTGAGCCCGTTCTCGCGGGGCTTCCCCGGCCGGGCCGGGACACCCAGCCAACCATCGTCAAAGCCCCGGGTGCTCATGTTGCCTTCCTCATGGCGAGCGAAAAGCAAGCTGGCCTAGGACGCAGGGAGTACGCGGGCTGGTTTGCCCGGGTACGACCGAGGACAACGGCCAGCGCCGCTTTGCAGCCGCCAGGGGGAGGGATGACATGGGCACTCGGGGCTTTAGAGGCGGGCATACAGCTCCTTCAGCTTCTCGTGGGCTCTGGCCTGGACGTCGTGGTAGAGCGAGTTGCCGTGGGCGTCGATGCCGACGATCAGCGGCCCGAAGTCCTTGACGCGGAACTTCCACAGACACTCGGGCATGAGCTCCTCCCAGAGCACCTCCTCGATCTCCTCGATCTGCGTCGTCTCGAGCGCCGCGGCGCCGCCGACGATCGCGAAGTAGACCATCCCGAGGCGCTGCATCGGCTCGATCGCGACGTCGGGGAACCCGCCTTTGCCGCAGATCGCGCGAACGCCGTACTGCTCGCCGAGCCCCTCCGTGAAACGCACCATGCGCGCGCTCGTCGTCGTGCCGATGCAGATCTTCTCGTACGTGCCCCTGCCCTCGGCGTCCTCCGAGACCTTGCGCACGTTTGGCGCCGTGTGAAGCAGGAAGGCACCGCCGAGGTTCATCGGCGGCTCGACGCCCTGGTCGAAGATGCGGATCTGCGTGCGGTCGCGAATGCCGATGATGTGGCCCTGCACGGTGACCTCGTCGCCCGCGCGGAGCTTAAGGATGTCGGCCGGATCCGTGATCGGGAAGGTGACTTCATGGTGTGCCATGACTAGAACTCCCTGTCGAAGTCGATGGAGCCGTCGGCGGCGATGTGGGCCGAGGCGCGACGGGCGGCCCAGCACTGGTAGTTGACTGCAACCGGGTTGAGCGTCATGTGCGTGTCCGCGTGCTCGATGTGGCACTGCAGGACGGTGACGTCGCCGCCGAGGCCCATCGGGCCGATGCCCGTCTCGTTGAGGAGGCCGTAGAGCTCGTCCTCGAGCTGCGCGACGAGCGGGTCGGGGTTGCGCGTACCGACCGGGCGCGCGATCGCCTCCTTGGCCATATACATCGCGTAGTCGGCGGAGCCGCCGATCCCGACGCCGACGATGCCGGGCGGGCAAGGCTTGCCCCCGGCATCGACGATCGACTCGAGCACGAACTTCTTGATCCCGACGACCCCGTCGGCGGGAATGCACATCTTGAGAAAGCTCATGTTCTCGGAGCCCGATCCCTTCGGCACGCACTTGACGTCGAGGCCGTCCCAGTCGGGAATGAAGTCCCAATGGACGATGGGAAGGCGGTAGCCGATGTTCGGGCCCGTATTCTCGCGGGTCAACACGTGCACCGTGTTCGAGCGCAGCGGGTGCTCGACCGTCGCGCGCGCCGTGCCCGCCTTGAGGGCCGCGTAGATGCGCGTCGCGTGGAGCGGGAAGTGCTCGCCGACGCGGCAGGTGTAGACGGCGATCCCGGTGTCCTGGCAGACGAGGTTCTTCTGCTCGTCCGCGATCGAGACGTTGCGGTGAATCGTCTCGAGGATCCGGATCCCGGTCTTCGACGTCTCGCGGTCGCGTGCGTCCGCGAGTGCGTCACGGAGGTCCTGCGGGATGTCCTTCAGCGCCCAGACGTACAGGTGCGCCGCGGCATCCTCGACGGCTCCGTCGAGATCGATCGTGGTTGTCGTGCTCATACGCTCGCTTTCTCCGAGGCTGCCCGTCCGGCGCGCCGTCCGAAGACGACGCACTCGAGCAGCGAGTTGCCCATCATGCGGTTGCGCCCGTGGGTGCCGCCTGCGATTTCACCGCAGGCGTAGAGGCCCTCGAGCGTGGTCTCGGCGCTCTCGTCGATCACGAGACCACCGTTCTGGTAGTGGAGGACGGGGTAGGTGAGAAGTGGCTCCGTCAAAGGGTCGATGCCGGCACCGCGGTAGCGCCGGAGCATGTACGGCAGCGAGACATCCGCGTCGGCCTCGGGAATCCGCGTCGTATCGAGGTACACCGCCGGGCGGCCGTCTTCCGTCTCGACGCCGCGGCCCGCTGCGACCTCGTCGAAGATCGCCTGCGAAACGACGTCACGAGGCCCGAGCGAATCGGTGAACTCCTCGCCGTTCGCATTGAGCAGCACGGCGCCGTAGGCGCGCGTTGTCTCGGGAATCGAGTAGCCCTGCATGGTGGCGGGCCAGGCACCGCCGTTTGGGTGGTACTGCAGCGCGTCGAGGTCGCGCGCCTCAGCGCCAAGGTCGAGGGCGATCTGCGTCACCTCGCCCGTCGCGTTCGGATGGTTGGTCGAGAGCTCGTGGCGCCGCTCGGCCTCGGCGTAGCACCGGCCTCCCGCAGCAAGGACGATCGTTCCCGCCTCGAGTACGACGGGGTCACTGTCCTTGACATCGAACGACGCTCGCCAACCGGACGCCGTCGACTCGAGTGCCGACAGTGCGTGATGTGGAAAACTGCGTGCGCCGCCGGCCTCGTGCGCGTCGCGGAGCGCCTTCGTGATCGCGTGGCCCGTGCGATCGCCGACCTGGAGGAGTCGCTGCCGCGAGGCGCCGCCACAGCGGGCAAGGCGATAGCCACCGTTCTCGCGCGTGAAGGCGCAACCGAACTCTTCGAGCCAGTGGATCGCCGATTGAGCATCTCCGGTGAGGATCTCGACGAGCCGCGGATCGGCCGTGCCGTGCGACGAGCGCATCACGTCCTCGGCGTGGAGCTCCGGTGAATCGTCAGCACCAAAGGCGGCCTGGATACCACCCTGTGCCTTGGACGAGTTGTTCGCCTGGATCGAGCCCTTCGTCGCGAGCGCGACCCTCGCTCCTGCGCGCTCGGCGGAAACCGCTGCTGCGAGGCCGGAGGCGCCGCTGCCGATCACGAGCACGTCGAATCGCGCCGAGGGCTCCATACAGGCAAGCCTACCACGATTGGTTATTCGTTGCATTACAGAGACTTATCGATTTGGGAGCGCCAACACCCGGAATCGAGAGCGCTCCCCGGCTCCACGGTTTCGGTGGAGCGGCGGGACTGCGATAGACTCGCCCCATGTCCCGGATCGTCGATGTCATGCGCTCCGACTTCATCGAGGTCGCGCCCGAGGATACGCTCGGCGAGGTCGCCGAGCGGATGACGGCCGTGAACGTCGGCGCCGTCGCGGTCAAGGACAGCGGGCGGCTGATCGGGATTCTCACGGAGCGCGATCTCCTCAAGGCGATGGCGGCGCGGGTGCATTCGAGCGAGGCGCGGGTGCGACAGTGGATGACGGGCGATCCGATTACCGCCACGGCCGATACCGATGTCGAGGAGGCCGCGCGAGTCATGCTCGACAATGGCTTTCGGCATCTCCCGGTGCTGGACGACGACGGCCGCGTGATCGGCATCGTCAGCCTGAGGCGCGTCGTCAGCGCAGCCCAGACGCCGGCCTGACGGCGACACGATCCGGCGCCTGGCTGAAGCCAGGCGCCCTGCGTTCGGGTCACCCACGCGCCCCGCACCCCACTTCCTGTTCACCCACGCGCCCTGCGCCAGGCTTCAGCCTGGCAGCGAACGACGACCACACGCCCGAGCGGCTGACGTTCCGTCGCCTGGCTGAAGCCAGGCGACACGCACAGCACACACAGCGCCAGGCTTCAGCCTGGCCGCAGAACGGCAACCACCGACTCCTCAGCGGCTCGGCCTCTACTGCCGCGCGTTCACGAAGGCCACGAACTCCTCTGCTGCCCGCGTCGCCACGCGCCCCGACGCCCGCACGAGCGAGATCTCGCGCTTCGCGTTCATCCCCGCGAGCCGCGCCTCGGCAAGCGTGCCCGCAGCAAGATCTGACTCGACGGCCGTCCGCGAGATGAAGGTCACCCCGTAGCCCGCCTGGACGGCGCTTCGCACCGATTCCTGCAGCCCGAGCTCGAGTGACGTCGCGAGATCACGTAGCCGCACACCCATCGCCCGTAGCTCGTCCTCGACGACCTGCCGCACGCCTGCTCCTTCCTGCATCACGATCAGCGTCTCCTCGCGCAGCTCGTCGATGCCGATCGTGCGCCCGGCGAACGAGTGACCGGGAAGGCAGATCAGGATCACTTCGTCCTCGAGGATCGGCTCGAATCGAACTGCGCGATGACGCCGCGCCGCACCGACGATGCCGAGCTCCAGCTCACGGTTTGCGACGAGGTCGACGACCGTCTGGGTGTCGTGGACCTCGAGCGCAACCCGTAGATCGGGATGCTGCTGCTGGAACTCGCAGAGAAGGATCGGAACGGCAACCGCGGCCGGGCCTGTAGACGCCCCGATCGACAGCTCACCGGTGAGAGCACCGGCGCTCTCGGCCGAGACCTCGTCGAGCATCTGCTCCTCGAGCTGGAGCAGCCGCTGGGCGCTTCGGTGGAGCCTCAGCCCCGCTTCCGTCGGGTCGACGCGGCGGCCCGAACGGTCGAGGAGCTGCGTCCCGAGCCGCTTCTCGAGCGATCTCACCTGAAGCGATACTGCTGGCTGCGTGACGCCGAGTCGCTCTGCCGCCTGCGAGAAGCTCCGCAACTCGACAACGGCACAGAATGCGGCAAGTTGCCGGGTGTCCATAAGCGGAGCTTATCCCAAGAGTCAGCAACAGGCCGAACGCCACACGGAAGCGTGCCGGCCGCACGCGCCGAAGCGGTCGGCAAACCACCACCGGGGATCGACAGACGTCACCGTCGTTCTCGTCCTGAGCATAATACAACTATGTATTATGCACCTAAGTGTATCATCCCCCGATGTTCGACGAGAACCCGTTCACCTTCGGGAATCTCGCGCTCGACGACGCATTCATCGACCGCGAGGCCGAGCTCGAGGCGCTACTCGGTGACCTCCGCAGCGGCCAGGACGTCCTACTCGTTGCCCCTCGGCGGTACGGGAAGTCGTCTCTCGCCCTGCGCGCCGTCCAGGCGGCGCTCGAGGAGGACATCCTGGTCGCGAGCTGCGACCTGATGCGCACGCCGACGAAGGAGCGCTTCGCGGCAGCACTCGCGAAGACGATCCACGACGATCTCACCTCGTCGGTCGATGAGGCGCGCGACCGGGCGGCGGGGCTTTTCCGGGGCCTCCGCATCCGGCCGACAATCGAGCTCGATCCGGACGACGGCGACCTCAGCTTCTCCTTTCGCGCAAGCCGCGCCGGTGCCGATCTCGATGCCACCATCGAGAGGCTGCTCGAGCTGCCCGGCCGGATCGCGGCCGAGCGGAATCGCCGCGTCGCAATCGTTTTCGACGAGTTCCAGGAGGTCGTCAGCCTCGATCCGAAGCTGCCGAATCTGATGCGCTCGGTGTTTCAGGGCCAGCCGCACGTCGCCCACGTCTACCTCGACAGCAAGCGCCACGCGATGCAGTCGATCTTCAACGATCGCAACGAGCCCTTCTGGCGTAGTGCCCGGCAGATGCAGCTTGGTCGGTTGCCAGAGGACGCGCTCGCGGGGCTCATCCGTGATCGCTTTCGCGCAACCGAGCGCGACGCGGACGACGAGGCGGTGTGGCGGATTCTCGCGATCACCGACGGCCACCCATACGCGACGCAGGAGCTTGCGTTCTTCACCTGGGGCCACGTCCCGCAGGGGCACGCGGCCCATGCGAGCGATGTCGAGGCCGGGTTGATCGACGTCCAGAACGCCGAGCACAACAACCTGTCCCGCCTCTGGGACGGATGTACTCGGAACGAACGGGTCGTCTTGCTCGCCCTCCGCGAGGGCCCGTTGAGCCTCTTCAGCGAGGAGGTTCGCGAACGCACTGGACTTCCCGCAGCGACATTCGTCCAACGCGCCGTGAAGGCCCTCGTCCGCGACGACACGGTCGAGCAGCTTCCCGACAAGCGCTACCAGCTGGCAGAGCCTTTCCTCGCGGAGTGGCTCGACCGCGACCAACCGACGAGGAAGGAGCACGGAACATGAAGGTCTGGATCGACATGACGAACTCGCCCCACGTGCCGTTCTTCCGGCCGCTGATCCGGTTGCTCGAGGAGCGAGGCCACGAGGTGCAGGTCTCGGCGCGCGACTTCGCACAGACGCTGGAGCTGCTCGACACGGCAGGAATCGCGCACGCTGTGGTCGGCCCGCCCCACGGCGGAGCCGGACGAGCAGGAAAGATCCGCGCCATGGGCTCGCGCCTGCAGGCGCTGCGGGCGTGGGCCGGGCCGCAGCGGTTCGACCTGGCACTTTCGCACGCCTCCCACGAGCTTCCGCTCGCAGCGCGATCGCTCGGCGTACCCTCGTCCTACGCCTACGACTACGAGTTCGCGCGCTCCCAGCACACCCTTGGCTCTCGCTCCGCAACGCGCGTCATCGTTCCCGACGCGATCCCGCAGGATCGACTCGATCGGCTCGGCGCGAAGGCAGCGAAAGTGCGCCGCTACCCCGGCCTGAAGGAGGAGTACTACCTCTCGGGCTTCGCACCCGACCCGACCGTGCTCGACGTGCTCGGCCTCGACCCAACGCGCGTGCTCGCCGTCATCCGGACACCACCCGAGGTCTCGCTCTACCACCGCCACGACAACCCACTCTTCACCGACGTGCTCGAGCGCCTCGGACGCGACCCTGCCGTTCAGGCGGTCGTTCTCCCCCGCACGCCAGCTCAGCGCGACGCGATCCGCGAGGCCGCGCTACCGTCGCTCGTCGTCCCCGAGCACGCGATCGACGCGCAGAGCCTGATCTCGATCGCTGACGTCGTCGTCTCGGCCGGCGGCACGATGAACCGCGAGGCTGTCGCGCTCGGCACCCCCGTCTGGACGACGTTCGCCGGCCGGATGGGCGCGGTCGACGAACGGTTGATCGTGGAGGGCACGATGGCGGAGCTGACCAACGCCGACGCGCTTGTCCTTGGCAAGAAGAAGGCGGTTGGAGCCGTTGCGGAGCGCGACCCCGAGCTGATGCTCGACCTGTTGCTTTCCGCGCTCTGACCAAGGGGAGAGGCTTCAGCCTCTCCTCAGGGTGCCAGCGTCTGGCCCGCGTCGGCGAGAGACGCAGGTGATGCCTTATCCCAGCCCGAGGCGGGAACCGCCGCGGCAACCCGCCGAGGGTCGGCGACGATCCGCCGCAACTGTTCCACGAGCGCTGCCGCGTTGCCTGAGTCAACCAGCCGCTCGAGCACCGCGAGCTCCTCGTCGAGCCACGCCCCCTCGACCGGGGGCCGTGCGATCCGCTGGATCTTCGGATGCGGGCTCGCCGAGACGACCTCCCCCTCCCCGACCAGCACCTCGTGCAGCTTCTCGCCCGGTGCCGGGCCGATCACCTGGATCGCGATCTCGCTCCCCGGCTCCTTTCCCGAGAGGCGGATCATGTTCTCCGCCAGATCCATGATCCGCACGGGCTCGCCCATGTCGAGGACGTAGACCTGCCCGCGCTCGGCGATCGCGCCCGCCTGGACGACGAGTTGCACCGCCTCGGGGATCGTCATGAAGAACCGCGTCATCTCGGGATGCGTCACGGTCACCGGGCCGCCGCGCGCGATCTGGCGGCGGAAGATCGGGATCACGGAACCCGACGAGCCGAGCACGTTCCCGAACCGCACCGCAACGAATCGCGTCGGGACTTCGGCCCGATGGCCCCATGTCTCGACGATCCACTCGCAGAGCGCCTTCGATTGCCCCATGATCGTCTGCGGGTTCGCCGCCTTGTCGGTCGAGACGAGCACGAACCGCTTGGCGCCGAACTCGACCGCGACGTCGGCAACCGTGCGCGTGCCGAGGGTGTTGTTGCGCACCGCCTCGAGCGGATTCGTCTCCATCATCGCCACGTGCTTGTACGCGGCAGCATGGAAGATCACGGTCGGCCGGTGGCTCGCGAAGACCTGGCGCATCCTGACGCTGTCCTTGACGTCGGCGACGACGGCCACGCCGCTCAGGAAGCCGCGCTCCCGGGCGAGCTCGCGGTCGATCTCGAACAGTGCCGGCTCGGAGTTGTCGACCAACACGAGTCGCGTCGGGCCGAGCCGCGAGAGCTGCCGGCAGAGCTCCGACCCGATCGATCCACCCGCACCGGTGACCATCACCACCTCGTTCGAGACGTAACCGGCGATTGCCTCGAGGTCGACCTCGACCGGCTCCCGCCCGAGCACGTCCTCGACCTCGACCGGACGCAGCTGCGTCGCGAGGCCGGAATCGCCGCTCACGAGCTCCGTCAGTCCAGGCAGCGTCTTGACGGGCAGACCGCCCGCCCGGGCCGCCTCGACGATCCGGCCGCGTGTCTCGCCCGAGGCCGACGGCATCGCAATCAGGATCTCGTCGGGGCGGCGGTCGCGGATCACCTGCGGCAGGTCGGCGGTCGTGCCGAGGACACGGATCCCGTGAAGGCGCAGGTTGCGCTTGCGGGGATCGTCATCGACGATCCCGATCGGCGTGTAGCCGAGGCTCGAGTTGCGCAACATCTCCTTGATCACGAGCTGGGCGGCGTCGCCCGCGCCGACAACGATTGCCTCCTTGCCGCGCGCGACGACCTGGCCCGGCAGCGGACGCTCGATCAGCGTGCGGGCGAGCAGGCGAGACCCGGCGACGAAGGCAAGGCAGAGCAGCAGGTCGATGAACCAGACGCCCTTCGGGACACGGGCAGGGTGGAACTCGAAGAGCGTGAAGATGACAAACGTCGCGAGTGACGCGAGACAGACACCACGGAGTGCCGCCCACATGTCGCGCGTCGAGACGTAGCGCCACCAGCGGTTGTAGAAGCCAGAGAGCGCGAAGACGGTGAGTTGAATCCCGACGACGGCCAGGATGATCTGCCAGTCGAGGTAGTGGTTGTAGTAGACCGGCCGACCCTGATCGAAGCGGAGCAGCCAGGCCAGCGTCCACGCCGCGGCGATCAGCACGGCATCGGTGGCGATCTGCCACACCGCGTGCCGGTTGAAGGGTGACCTCACTGCAGGAGAGTTCGAGGAGCAGTGACGCGGGCCTGCACGCTCGCCTCCGACTCACGCAGCCGTGACGGCCATTGCAGCGAGCACGGTCGAGACGACCTGCTCCTGCACATCGGCACCGATGCAGCCCCACAGCGGAAGCGCCAGGTTGTCGGCAGCCGCCCGCTCGGTCTCCGGCAGGGAGCCGGGCTCGACGCCGAGGTACCGCATCGCAGGCTGCAGGTGCAG
>JBKJVI010000170.1:0-2964 GCA_046590225.1 Gaiella sp.
TGTCCGAGCGTGAGCGCGTCAAGGTCGAGGGAGATGGTTCGGTCACCCGTCGTCTCGATCGGGTAGAGCAGGCACCGGTCCGCCGACGCCGTCCACCGTCGCTTGTGCCCGCGCTCCTCATCATCCTTGCGCTTGCCCTCGGCGCTCTTGCTGCCGCCTGGTACTTCTCGCAGTCCGACAGCGCATCCGTCCCTGCCGTGGAAGGGCTATCTCTCGACGCGGCCGTCACGCAGGTCGAGGACAAGGGATTCGACGCGGACATCGTCAGCGAGGCAAACGACGCCCCTCAAGGGACGGTCTTCAGTCAGAGTCCCTCCGCCGGTACCGAACTCAACGAGGGCTCGAGCGTCCGTCTCTTCTCCTCGACGGGACCAGCGGACGTCACGATTCCGAATGCCGTCGGAGTGAGCGAAACCGAAGCGCGCGACAGGCTCGCAGCCGTCGGCCTCACGACGAACGTCTTCAAGGTGTTCTCCGACGATCAACCAGCAGGGAACGTCGTCGCACAGTCCCCCACAGCGGGCAGCCAGGCCAGCAAGGGCTCGCCAGTCAGACTCAACGTGTCCAAGGGCTCAGGAGTGACGACCGTTCCCAGCCTCGTCGGCGCCACACAGGCCGACGCCGAGGCGCAGCTGCAGGCTGCCGGCCTAAAGGCGAACATCATCCCCGTGCCCTCGCAGGAACCGAGCGGAACCGTCGTGGCACAGAATCCAACCTCAGGAGAGGCCCGCAGAGGCGCAGCGATACGCCTCAACGTCTCCACAGGCCCGTAACGTCCTTGAGCACGAGCCGTTGTAATGAGCAGAAGGATCAGAAAGGGGGCCGCTCCTCGACGCCAGGGCGTGCTCTCCTGGTCGCACACGGGACGGGTCTCGAGCCGGGCAGCGTTCGCTCTCCTCGCCGGCGTCGCACCTGTCCCCGCCTCCTCCCGCCAGACGATCCTCTCCCGTGATCGCGAGGCGCTCGTTGGGATCGTCAGGACGTGTGAGGATGGGTCCGCGCAGGGTGACAGTTCAGGATCCCCCGGAGTTCGAAGCGACAGCGCGCGTTAGCCAAAGTCGCTAGTCCTAACGAAATGGACACGCTTTCGGCGGGGGAAGCCGCGCGTCGGCTGAGTACGAGCGTACCGCGGGTTCAGCGTGCGATACGACGCCTGGGCCTGGATAGTGCCGGTCTCCCTGGTGGGCGCGTGCGGCTGTCCGAGCGACAGTTCGAGCAACTGCGCGTCGAGCTCGGTGTGGCCCCGCGGGTAGATGGGTTGAGCAGGATCGAGACGCGAGTGCTGGCGGCGCTCGCCCGCGCGCCTCGGGGGCTGGTCTCGGTGCGCGCGGTTGCGCGCCGTGCAGGGGTCTCCCCGACAGCGGCGGGGGCGGCCGTGCGTTCCTTGACCGGGCGCGGGCTCGTCCGCAAAGAGCGGGAGTGGGTCGCGAGCGGCCGTGCACGTGAGCTCGAGCTCATTCGTGCCGATGTGACCGCGCCCGACTGGCCCGAGCTTGCTCCCCGTTTGAACGCCGTGCGCTTCCCGGCCGAACCGACGGAGACGCGCCCGGCGACCGTGCCGGCCAGGCTTCGGCACCTCTTCTGGAATGCCGACCCGCGACGGTTGGACGTGTCCGCACACGGCGGCTACATCGCCGAGCGCCTCCTCTCGAGCCAAGACCTCGACGGACTTGCCTGGGGGCTGCAAGCGCTGACGAGCGCCGACTGGGAGCAGGCGGCTGGTAACCGCGGCCTGTCGGTGCGGGAGCGGGCACTTGCCCAGAACCTCGCACGGAGTGCTGAGGCGTGAGCCTCCCCGGTTGGCTCGAATCGCTCTTGCCGGGCGAGACGGACATTGCGTGGGAACAGGTCGCGCCACTGCTCCCACCTGAGGTATACCTCGCCGGCGGCACCGCAATCGCAGTCCACCTCCGCCACTGCCAGAGCCGCGCCCTCGACTTCTTCTTCCACGAGCCGATCGATCTCGACGAGCTGCTGCAGCGGCTCCGCTCCCGGGCGCCGTTCGCGGTCACCCAACAGGCGCCCGGCACTCTCAACGGCCTCTTCGGCACAACCAGACTGCAGCTCCTCCAGGTAGGCCTCGAGCGGCACGAGCGTCGACTCGAGCCGACCACACTCGTCGCCGGCCTTCACGTGGCCGGGCTGGGAGACCTGCTCGCAATGAAGCTGAACGCGATCGCCGGCCGCGCACAGCTCCGCGACTACTACGATCTCATGGCGATCGAACAGCAGGCCAACCGAAGCGTCGAGGAAGGCCTCTCCCTGTTCCTCGCCCGCTATCAGCCGGTGCACGCCGAAAGCGCACTCACTCCGATCCTGCTTGGGCTTGGCTACCTCGACGACGTCGCCGACGACCCTTTCCTGCCGATCGAACGCGACACCATCGCCCGCTACTGGCAGAAACGCCAACCAGCCATCGTCGCAGCCATCGAGCGCTTCGGCATCACCGCACCCACCGCACTCGACCTTCGCTCACCCACCGATCCCGAGCCGCTATCCCCACCCCCGCGACGCGAACGAGGCAACTCGCACGAACTCGAAGGGTGACCGGTCTCCCCAGCGTCGGTGACGTCGAGCAGTATGCCAATGCGGGTGCTAGTGCGGCGTCTCACAACGTTTGCCAGGAAACAGCATCGTGTGAGACGCCGCACTACCGCAATCAACATGGAGTGGGGTGTCCCGCAACGATCATTTTTCGGGTCTACCGTTGCGGGACACCCCACTCGCCGCACTGTGCAGTCCGTTGAGACCTGCAAGGCTGTGCTCGACGACCGCAAACGACGCTGCTTCGCTTCGCGGTGGCCAATGCGTACCCACACCAATCAGTCGAATCGAAGGAGCACGAGAACATGACCTCCCCGCAGAACGCCTTTCCGCTTCGCCTCACGGGCGAGCTCGATCCCGACGTGGGACGCTGGCAGTGGCTCTTCAAGTGGCTGCTCGCGATCCCACACTTCATCATTC
>JBKJVI010000074.1:0-5127 GCA_046590225.1 Gaiella sp.
CGCACCGAGCACGGTGATCGCGTTCGTGTGGGGGAGACCGAACTCGACGATCTCACGGCCGGCGATCAGCGTGAGCCAGCTGTCCGCGATCACGAGGGAGGGCGTCAGCACGAGCAAAACCGCGATGAAGCTCGCGATGAGCAGGATGAGAAGAGCGTTCTCTTCGCAGATCAGGCGGAGACGGTGGAGCACGGTCGTATCTTCGTTCTACCCGGCCGCGCGCCTGCCTGCCCCGACCGTCATAACGGCAGCCCGAGACGCCGGGCCGGCGAGATGGGGAGGGCGCTCGGGTACCGTCCGGAGTCGGCGGGTAGGGTGCGGTGCACTCGGTTGTGACTGACGGCGTCCTTCTTTCCCGTTCGCAGATCGGCGCCCCGGAACGGCAGGATCGGGGGTGGGCGACCACCTTCGGTTTGGCTGTCGAGGCGACGCGTATGGGCACTTTGCCTACCCCGAGGTCACGATGAACTTCCGAGCCGCCGCACGTCGCGATGCCCCGATTGCTCCGTCGCGCCGATCCGGTGCGAACCTCGCCCCACTCGTTCTGTGGTGCACAACCTTCCTCGTCGCCGGAGGTCTTGCGCTGCTGTCCCTCGTGCGGCTCGACCGTAACGGCGGTGGGTTGGACCTCGCGATCTTCACCCAGTACACGTGGCTGCTGGGGCACGGCATCGACCCGTTCAACACGGTGAACGGGAAGCCACTGCTCGGAGATCACATTGAGCCGGGGCTTGCGCTGTTTGCACCGCTCGGTGCCCTTGGGCTCGGGCCGGACGGCCTGGTCGTGGCTCAGGCGGTCGTGCTTGCGCTCGTCGGGCCGGTTCTCTACGCGATCGCGCGGGCCGTTGGAGTTCGACCGTGGCTCGCCTGTGTCGTGCCCGCGCTCTGGTTCGTCTCGCCGCTGACGTACGGGCCCTCCCTGTTCGAGTTCCATCCCGAAACGGCTGCACCGCTGTTCCTCGCTCTGGCGGCACTTGGCCTGATTTCGGGTCGTACCTGGCTCTTCGTTGCAGGCGTCATCCTGGCGATCTCGCTCAAGGAGGACATCGCGCTCACCTTCGCCGCACTCGGGGCGGCTGCGGCTCTCCTCGGCCACCGTCGTTTGGGCTGGATCACCGCTGTCGGAGCGCTGACATGGTTCGTCGTCTCGGTGGTCGTTCTCCTTCCGGCGTTCGGACGTTCGATCCAGGACGACTATGGGCCGCGGTTTGCCGGCTCGCGGGGCGACTCTCTCTCGGACGTCGTCCGTTGGGGGGCCGCGCATCCAGGCGAGGCGTTGGCGAGCGTGCTCACGGCGGAAGACATCGGCATTCTCGTTCTCCTGATCGTGGCAACGGCAGGGCTCTGCCTTCTTGCGCCGGTGTGGCTCCTCGTCGCACTGCCCTCGTTGCTCGCGAATTTCGCATCTGCGTATCCGCCTCAGCATTCGGTGTGGTTTCAGTACTACATCGTGCCGTGGGGCGCCGTGGCGGTTGCGGCCGCCGTCGGCGTCGGTGCAGTCTCACGTTCAGGAGCGCGGGCGCGCTTTCTGGCGGTGTCCGCTGCAGCGGCCGTCGGTGTTCTCTCGGTGTCGTACGCAACCCAGCGGCTCGGAGAGCTTGTGACGCCTGCGTCCGCCACGACGATGCCCGCGGAGAGTGAGATACGACGGGCCGTCTCACGGGTTCATGCCGATGAGCCCGTCGCGGTCGCGGGGAGGTTGGCAGCGTCCCTCGCAGACCGACGCGAGATCTACGTCTTGCCCTTCCCGTTCCTCGGAAAACGCCCAGGAGAGACATGGACACGCGCGGAGCTCGATCGGCGCGCGCGGGGGGTGCGGATCGTCATCTACGACAGGACCCAACCGACATTGCCCGAGTTCGCTGCGTGGTACCGACAGATCCCCGGAGAGCTCCGCCGACAAGGGTTCCACGTTTCGAGTGACACCGGCTCGATCGTTGTCTTCGAGCGTTGAGCCCATGGCGCCGGGCGCTTCACTGATTGACGAACCACCTACCCGTACGGGTTGTGGAGACCGAGCGAAGGTCGTGGCGTCTTCGTGCCGATAATGTGACGATGCCAGCGATCACGACGAGCCCCTACGCAGATGCCCTTGCGGCCGCACGCTCGCGGGACGGAGGCTTCGCTCTCGTCCGCGGAGGCGTGTCCGAGGTGGAGCCGACTGCGCTCGCCGCTCTGGCGCTCGACGACGACGACGCTCGTGCCTGGCTCGTTCGGGCACAGCACGCTGACGGCGGGTTTGCCGCGCCGGACGGGCGCCCGGAGAGCCCGAGCGTCGCAGCGCTCGCCGCCCTCGCGCTCGCCGGCAAACGAAGCAGCGCGCGGGCACTGACGCACGCGCTGGCGAATCGCGCTCCCACGGTCGGCGACTACGGCAACGAGGACGGCGACGGCCGGAACGGTTGGGGCTGGACGAACGATTCGTACTCGTGGGTCGAGCCGACCGCTCGGGTGCTGCTCGCGACCAAGGTACTCCGCCCTTCCGAGGGCATAGCCCGCGGTGAGGCGCTGCGAATCATCCGGCAACGCCGTTGCGTCGACGGCGGCTGGAACTACGGGAGCACGGTTTTACAGGGAGTCGAGTTGAGCGGGTTCGCCCAGACGACGGCCGTCACCCTGATGGCGCTGCAGGGTGAGGTCCCATCCCTCGTCGCTCCCGGCCTCCGGTTCCTTCAGGGTCGCTGGTCTGACGAGCCAGGGGGATTGACGCTCGCGCAGACCTCCGTCGCGCTCGATCTCCACCGGGCCGACGGCGTTGCCCCGGTCATCGCCGCGATGGGCACTGCGTACGAGAGAACCGGCTTCCTCGGCAACCTTCTCGCACTCGCCTGGGCAGCACTCGCGACCGGGCCGCCTGCAGTGCGCGATCGTCTGAGAAGCACGGCATGAGCGGGACAAACCGGCGACAGTTCATTCTGCGTTCGACGGCAGCCGTCACCGCCGTCGCTTCGGCCGGCATCGTGGCCGAGAGTCTCCTCACGCGCCCGAAGCCCGGGTTCGACAGCGCCGATTTCCCGCGTCCGGCAGGGTCGTCCGTCGCGGTGCTCCGTGCATCGTCGTACGAGCGAGATCTCGAGGAGCTCGTCACTGCGGGACTGCGTACCGTGGGCGTCGACGTGCGGAGGAAGTCCGTCCTCCTGAAGCCGAACCTCGTCGAGTTCCGCGCGAACAGCGTCATCAACACGGATCCGCGCCTCGTAGCCGCCACGGTCGTCGCGATGCGCAGGATGGGCGCTCGTGAGGTCGTCGTCGCCGAAGGGCCGGGCCATCGCCGTGACACCGAGGCGATCGTCTCGTCCTCGGGTCTCCTCGACGCGCTCTCCGATACGGGCGCCCGGTTCGTCGACCTCAACGCGGCGGCGTTGGGGGAGACGACCCTGAAGACGCGGTACACCGGTCTTGGCCGGATGTGGCTGCCGCGCCCTGTGCTCGATGCCGACCTCGTGGTCTCGATGCCCAAGCTGAAGACGCACCATGGGGTCGGCGTGACGCTGTCGATGAAGAACTGCTTCGGTTGCGTGCCCGGCCGCGTCTACGGGTGGCCGAAGAACGTCCTGCACTTTCGCGGCGTTCCGAACTCGATCCTCGATGTCGCGACCGCGGTGCGCCCCGGACTTGCGATCATCGACGGGATCGTCGGAATGCAGGGTGACGGGCCGATCAACGGGTATCCCGTCGATGCGGGTGTACTCGTGTTCTCGACGGACGTCGTGGCCGCGGATGTGACCGCTGCGACCTTGATGGGCATCGACCCCGACCGCGTTTCGTACCTTCGCGAGGCGGGGAAGTTCCTCGGTTCGCGCGACCTCGATCGCATCGAGCAGCGTGGGGAGGACGTCAACCGCAGCGTCACGCGCTTCGCGCCGGCCCCGGGCTTCGAGAAGCTGTCGGCGTAGGGCGAGGCGCAAGCGGCAGGCCTTCTGCGTTCCTACGCTTACGGTCGGGCTCGCCCTGCTGCCTTCACGAGCCCAGGTGGCCGCGTCGCCTGCTGGCCAAGGGCAGGTGCCCGAGACGGTCCCGCACTACTAGTCGCGGCGGCGCTGGCCGATCAGGCTGAGCAGGAACGACGTGAAGAACACCTGGATGCCGCCGACGATCGCGGTCGCGGCGAGGATCGCGAGCCGCTCCTCGGACAGCGTTCCGAACCCACGAGAAATCCACGAGCCGACGATCACGGCGCCGGCAACGAACCCTGCGAGGATCAGACCTGACCCGAGCAGGAGTCCGCGCTCGAGCGTGATCCGGCCCTGCCACTTCTCGAATGTCGCGTCTCGCTGGCTGAGCTGGAAGTACCCGTACGCGCGCCCGCAGAGCCCGAGCCCGACGACCTGGATGCCCACGATGATCAGGAGCGACCCGCCGATCAGCGTGTGGACGTAGAAGTTACGTCCGGCGATCGAGACGTTTGCGAACACGGTCGCTGCCAGGAGCAAACCGGTTGCGAGCATGACGAGTCCCGGCACGATGAACAGGGCGTTCGGGCTGTAGACGAGGATCAGGCGCAGGTGGCGCCAGCCGTCGTGGAACGGTGAGAGCTTCGATTCGCCGCCGCGCGGGTGGTACTCGATCGGGAACTCACGAATGTCCATCCGCAGCTTCGCGGCGCGAATAACCATCTCGGATGCGAACTCCATCCCGGTCGAGTTGAGATCGAGCTCGGGGAGAACATCCCGCCGGAGTGCGCGCATGCCGCAGTGGACGTCGCGCACGTTCGTCTTGTAGAGGAGGTTGAGGAACCCGGACAGCAGCGGGTTCCCGATGTGCCGGTTCATCCACGGCATCGCGCCGTCGTGGATCGAGTCCATTCGGTCGCCCATCACGAGTTGAGCGCCTTCGTCGAGTTGCTCGACGAAGCGCGGGATCTCGGCGAAGTCGTACGTGAGGTCGGCGTCGGCCATGACGATGTAGTCGCCCCGCGCGGCAGCGAAGCCAGCCAGGTAGGCGCTGCCGTATCCGCGTCGTGGCTCGTGGACGACCGTCGCTCCCGCGGAGGCCGCAAGCTCCGCGCTTGCGTCGGTCGAGCCGTTGTCGGCGACGATCACCTCACCCGAGAGGCCGTTGTCGTCGAGCGCCGCCCAGGCCGCAGTGACACACTGGACGATGTTCTCCGCCTCGTTCAGGCAGGGT
>JBKJVI010000015.1:0-11826 GCA_046590225.1 Gaiella sp.
GCGGATCGGGCGAGCTGGGACAGGCCCGTCATCGAGATCCTCACCCTCCACGACGACGTAGGCGCGACGCGGATCGTGGCGGAGTGCGGCCACCTGGCTCCAGAGTGTTCGATTCACGAGGGAACGGTGCAGATCCGCGACGGTCTTGCGCTCGATCACTCTGTTGCCGACGGCATAGTCGCCGACCGCAAGCGTGATGATCGAGAGTGGAGCACCCAACTTCGTGAGTTGCGTCGGCACGTCCGACCGCCGCTCACGCACGTCAACGGATATCGTCAGTCCCTCCACGACCAAGCATTGTCGAACCAAAGGTGTGCCCCCCGTGTGCCAACTCGGTATCCAGCCTGTGCCTGACCGCCGCCCCGTGCGTGCGCCCTATCTAACGCGTTTAGCGCCTTCTCGGCGTGAAGCGCCAGGAAGGCGCTAAACGCTTTGGCCGCGCTGTATCGCACCTACCGTCCGCTCGACTTCGGGCACGTGATCGGCCAGGAGGCCGTCGTTCGGACGCTCCGGAACGCGATCGAGCACGACCAGGTGCGGCAGGCGTACCTCTTCGCCGGGCCACGCGGAACGGGGAAGACCTCGATGGCCCGAATTTTCGCGAAGGCACTGAATGCAGGAGGTGGTGCCAATGCAGACTTCGATGCGAGCGACCCGGTCGCGGTCGCGATAGCGAACGGCACGTCTCTCGATGTCGTCGAGATGGACGGCGCCTCGAATCGCGGCATAGATGACGCTCGCGAGATCCGGGACAGAGCGGTCCTGCAGCCGGTCGAGGGGAGCTACAAGGTCTACATCATCGACGAGGCCCACCAGCTGACTCCACAGGCCTGGCAGGCGCTACTCAAGCTCATCGAAGAGCCTCCACCCCACCTGGTCTTCGTGTTCTGCACCACTGAACTGGAGAGCATTCTCCCCACGATCCGCTCCCGCTGTCAGACGTTCGTCTTCCAGCGGCCACGGCTACAGGAGATCGTTGCTGTCCTGCGGCGCGTCTGTGAGGGCGAGAAGATCGAAGGTACTGACGCAGCGCTTGCGCTCATTGCGCGGGGCGCGCACGGCTCCTTCCGCGACGCTGTCTCGACGCTCGACCAGCTCGCCGCCGCCACCGGCAACGCGGTCTCGGTACAGGACGTGCTCCAGCTCGTCGGCGGTCTCGAGGAAGGCTCCCTCTTTCGGCTGTGCGACACGATCATCGATCGCGATACGGCCGGCGCTCTCGTCCAGATCGAGGAGCTCGCCGAGCAGGGCCAGGACATCGGCCGTCTTGTCGTCGACCTGATCGACCATCTGCGGCAGCTCCTGCTCGTGCAGCACATCGGCCATGTCCCGGACTCGCTTCCCGTCACCGAGGAGACACGCGAGCGTCTCCGCGAACAGGCAAACCAGCTCCCCGAGCCAACCGTGCTCAGGCTGATCGACCTGCTCGCGCTTGCCGTCGACGACGTACGCCAGGGCGGTGATCCGCGGCTGCCGCTCGAGCTCGCGCTGGTCAAGGTGACGCGACCACAGGCGGACATGTCGCGCGAGTCGCTCGCGCACCGGCTGGAGCTACTGGAAGCCCGACCGATGGGCATGGGCACAGCGTCGGCCGTTGCAACGCTGCGTCCACCTGCTGCGGTACCGGCCACGTCACCGGCACCCGTCGCCCCCGCCACACCGTCGACCGACGCGCCCGCTGCGCCCCAGGCAGTCGCGGCAGGCGTCGACGCGCCCGCTCCCCCATCGCTTCCCCCACTCGAGCTCGACCAGTTGCGAGATGCCTGGCAACGCGACGTCGTCGACGCCGTGCGGGAGCGCTCGATTCCGATCTCGACGCTCCTCGTCGAGGCGCGGCCAGTCGAGATCGACGGCGACACGCTGACGATCGAGTTCGCGCCCGCCGCCGGCTTCCACCGCTCGCAGATCGAGGAGCCGAAAAACCTCGCGATGCTCGCGGATGCCCTCTACGCGGTCACGGGCCGACGCCTCCGGATCGAGACGGTCACCGGCGCGGCACCCGAACCAACCGAGCAGGAAGACCCGCGCGAGCTCTCCGAGGAAGACGTGATCTCCTTACTCAAGGACACCTTCGACGCTCGAGAAGTGGAGGAACACTGATGGCGAAGTTCGACATGAATGCGATGCTGCAGCAGGCCCAGCAGATGCAGGCCCAGATGATGGAAGCGCAGGAGCAGGCGAAGCAGGAGATCGTCGAGGCCTCCGCCGGCGGTGGCATGGTCACCGTGAAGGCAAACGGTGGCGGCGAGATCGTAGAGATCGTGATCGATCCCAAAGCGATCGACCCGGACGACCCGGAGATGCTCGCCGACATCGTGATGGCTGCGGCCAACGAGGCGCTGCGCTCGGCGAGTGAGCTCGTGGAGTCGAAGATCCGCAGCCAGATGCCCGGGCTGGAAGGGTTGCTGCAGTGAAAGAGCGTACTGCAGCAACCCTTCCAGCATCCTCTTTGCCGCTACGCGGATCCTGAAGAGGCCCGCCCGCGGGCCGCTTAGATGAACACGATGGCCAGGCACGGCGGCAAAAAGGTTGCTGCAGTGAAAGAGCGTACTACAGCAACCCTTCCAGCATCCTCTTTGCAGCTACGCGGATCCTGAAGAGGCCCGCCCGCGGGCCGCTTAGATGAACACGATGGCCAGGCACGGCGGCACAGCTTCAGGCGGTCGCCAGGGCTACGCTCGGACCGCACCGACACATCTCCGCCCGAAGCAGTAACCTCGCGGGACCACCCGAAGCGACACCCCGGCGACCGGCTAAAGCCAGCCACCAACCAATGCCGGAGGCCTCAGCCCGCGGTCGGTCTCGGAATGAGCCGGGGCTTCGGCCTTCGGCGCAATTGCATCCCGACGATTGCGGCAACAACGAGCGCTGCGCCGGCTAGCTGAGGCGCCGACATGTGCTGCTTGAGCACGACTGCTGCGAGGGCGATCGTGACAGGAACCTCGACCGTCACGAGCAGCGATGCGGTCGACGGGCCGACGAGTCGCACGCCCTTGAGGAACGAGGTAACGGCAAAGACGGAGCCGACGAGCGCCGCGCCGATCAGGCAGGCGAAACCCGCAGGACCGCCGACGGTTCCGAGTGAGCCGAGCAGGCCACCCGCGACGAAGAACGTCGAAGCCGCGCCGAGCGTCAGATACGCCGCGAGCGCCATCGGATCCGCATCACGCAGCAGCCGGTCGGAGAGAAGGATGTAGACCGCGTATGCCGCGGCCGAGCCGAGCGCCATGCCCACGCCGACGAGGTCGGGATTCGTCGCCGCACCACCGACGAGCGCGACACCACCGAAGATCCCGACGAGTGCGACGAGTCGTCGACGTGTAAGACGCTCGCGACCGATCATCGCGGCGACGCCAACGACGAGGACGAGGTGCGCGTAATGGACGAGCGAGGCGAGCGGGGCTGACGTGCGCTCGAGCGAGCCGAAGAACAGCGCCGAGTCGAGCGCGTAAACGATCGCGCCGAGGGCAAACGCCGAGAGTGCTGCGCGCACCGGGAGCCGCACCATCTTCCGGCCGGCAAGTCCGACGAGCAGCAGCGCCGCCGCCAGGTAGCGCCAGGCGAGAACACCCGTGACCGCAGCGCCGTGGTCGTAGGCGATCTGGATCAGGATCGGGGAGACCGAGAATGCCACCCCGGCAACGAGGCAAAAGAGGGTTCCACGGAAATGAGGAGCGCGCAGACGGGCCATGACATTCAATGTACGGATGGTTGAACAAAAAGCCCTCCCTGAGTTATCTTCTCCATAACAAGGTTTTTCCTATATGACGATTCAGCAGCTCACCTACTTCCTCGCGACCGTAGAGCACGGATCGTTCAGCGGCGCCGCCCGCTCGCTATTCCTCACCCAGCCTTCGATCTCGGAGCAGATCCGGCAGCTCGAAGGGGAGCTCGGAATCGCTCTCTTCGCCCGCGCCGGTCGCGGGCTCGTCCTCACCGAGGCGGGCCGGAAGTTCCGGCCCGAGGCCGAGCGCGTTCTTGCCGACGTCGAGCGGGCGCGCGACGCGGTCGCCGAGGTGCGCGATCTCCGCGGCGGCACACTCGGATTCGGGATGTTCGGAACGGCGTCGGCGTACCTGATCGCCGACCTTGCCACCGACTTCCGCAAGAAGTACCCCGATGTGCGGCTCAGGCTCGTCGGCCTCAACTCATCGGAGGTGGCGGACCAGGTACGGAACGCAACACTCGAGGCCGGGCTCATCGTCCTCCCGGTGGATGATGCAGGGCTCGATCTCCGCGTCGCGCGGCTCGAGGAGCTCGTGGTCGTCAGCCGCGATGCCTCGCGGCTCAGTGCTCCCGTCACGATAGAGGCCCTGGCCGACGCGCCGCTGATCCTCTACGACGCCCAGTACGGCGCCAACGACCCGATGCGGCGGCAGCTGCTCGATCGCGCCCAGCGGGCCGGCGTGACGTTGCGGCCCGTCATCGAGGTCGAGGGAATCGAGGCCGCGGTCGGGCTCGCGCGCCGCGGTCTCGGGGACACGATCGTTCCCCGCGCCGCGATCAGCCGCCAGGGAGCACGCGGGATGCACTTCTCGTCGTTCGCCGAGCCGCTCTACGACACGTTCGCCTTCATTGCACGATCGGACGCCCCCCTCTCCCCTGCCGCCCGGGCATTCGTCGAGATCGTGGAACGACGGCTCGATCGCCTGTCCGAGGCAGCGCTGTACGCAGGAGGCACGTCCGAGACGGAGTCGTAGGAGACGAGCGCAGCCTATCTCGTGTATACCCTCCCACCATGCTCAGCCCCGCCGTCGACAACCTGGTTGCGCAACTGACCCGCCTGCCGGGGATCGGAACACGCACCGCCCAACGACTCACATTCCACCTGCTCTCCGTGCCCAGCGAGGAGGCGCTCGCCCTCGGCGAGGCGATCGCGGAGATGAAGGAACGTGTGCGCTTCTGCCGGGACTGCGGCAACCTGACCGAGGAGGAGCTCTGCGCGGTCTGCACCGATCCCCGGCGGGACCGCTCGATCGTCTGCGTCGTCGAGCAGCCCGTCGATGTCGTCTCGCTCGAGCGAACGCACGAGTTTCGCGGTCTCTACCACGTTCTCGGCGGCTCCCTGTCTCCGATGGACGGGGTCGAGCCGTCCGACCTCCGCATCGGCCAGCTGCTCTACCGGGTCGAGCAGGGCGGGATCGAGGAGGTAGTCCTCGCTACGAATCCGAACATGACCGGCGAGGCGACGGCCGCCTACCTCGCCGATCGCCTCCGCGAGCGGGTCCGCGTTACGCGACTCGCGAGTGGCCTGCCCGTCGGCGGCGATCTCGAGTACGCAGACGAGGTCACTCTCGGACGTGCCCTGTCAGGGCGTCGGCCAGCGTAGTCCCGCCGGTATCCTGAGCGCATGGCCGGGCCACGCATCGGTGTCGTCGGCGCCACGGGTGCCGTTGGCACGATCACACTCGAGCTCTTTGCCGAGCGCGGGTACGACGTGCGCGCCTTTGCCTCCGCGCGCTCGGCCGGCTCACGACTCCCGTTCGGAGACGGTGAGATCCTGGTCGAGGAGGCGACGCCCGAAGCGCTCTCCGCCGGTGACGTCGACCTCTTCCTCTTCTCGGTCGGCACCGGGGCGAGCCGTGAGCTCGTACCGATCGCCTCGGCGGCCGGCGCGATCTGCATCGACAAGTCCTCCGCTTATCGCCTCGTGGACGGGTATCCACTCGTCGTGCCCGAGGTGAACGCTCACCGCGCGCTCGAGGCGCTCGAGCGCGACCGGGTCGTCGCGAACCCGAACTGCTGCACGATTCCGCTCACGTGTGTGCTGAAGCCGCTCCACGATGTCGTACCGCTGAAGCGCGTCCATGTCGCCACCTACCAGTCCGTCTCGGGTGCAGGCGCGAAGCGAATGGAGCAACTCCGCGGAGAGCCCTCAGCCGATCACAACCTGCTCATGGATTGGTCGTGGGAGGGAGACGAGTCGGACGAGGAGTCGAAGCTCCGTGCCGAGACCCGCAAGATCCTCGAGCTGCCCGATCTTGCGATCAGCGCCACCTGCGTGCGCGTGCCGGTGCTCGTCGGGCACTCGGAAGCGATCTGGGTCGAGTTCGAGGAGCCACTCTCACTCGAGGACGCAACGGCGATTCTCACTGAGGCGCCGAGCGTTCGAGTGCTGCGGCTGCCCGAGTTCCCGACTCCGAAGGACGCCGCGGGTGGCGACGAGGTACTGGTCGGTCGGATCCGCAAGGACCAGGGGTCGGTCAACGGCCTCGCCCTCTTCCTCGCCTGCGACAATCTCCGCAAGGGAGCCGCCCTGAACGCGATCCAGATCGCCGACGTGCTGCTCGCCGGTGTCGCGGCGGCGTAGGGCCGCTCTCGCGGCCGGCCTCGGGCTCGCTGCCGGCCTCCTCCTCGCGTCTTCGGTCGGCACCGCCCCCCGATCGGCGACTCTCATCGCTGTCGGGGATGTCGCGAGCTGCACGTCGAGCGGAGACGAGCAAACCGCGGCGCTCGTGCGCAAGCTCCCGGGGACGATTGCCGTTCTCGGTGACATCGCGTACGAGAACGGAACAGCCGAGGACTTCGCGAAGTGCTTCGATCCGAGCTGGGGCCTGCTCGTGCCCCGGATTCGTGCAGCGCTCGGAAACCACGAGTACTCGGGTGGCACGGCGGACGTCGCGATTGACCGGTTCCGTCTCCCCGCGAACGGCTGGTACAGCTACTCGGTCGGTGCATGGCACGTAATTGTGCTCAATTCGAACTGCTCGAAGATCGGTGGCTGCAAGCGCGGGTCGCCGCAGTGGCAGTGGCTGAAGGACGACCTCGCCGCGAACCGCAGCCGCTGCACGCTCGCGTACTGGCACCACCCGAGGTTCAGCTCGGGATTCCACGGATCCAACGTCGAGGTCGCGCCCTTCTGGGATCTTCTTGCCAGCGCGAAGGCGGATGTCGTACTCCAGGGCCACGATCACCACTACGAGCGATTCGCGCCCATCAGGGGCATCCGCTCGTTCGTCGTCGGCACCGGAGGCAAGAGTCACTACCCGACGCTGCTGCCTCGCCCGGGGAGCGTCGTCCGCAATGCCGACACGTACGGCGTGCTCAGGCTCACGCTTCGCCCGGCCGGCTACGACTGGAAGTTCCTGCCGGTCGAGGGAAGCTCTTTCACAGACCGCGGCACGGCGCGCTGCCGCTGATCACGGAACGGGAAGCGAGGCGCCTTCGGGCGTGAACGCCTCTTGCACAACACGGAGAACCTTCGCGCGACGCCCCTCCTCGACGGGTGCGAGGCCTGTGAGCTCGAGCCTGCACAGCTCGACCCGTCCCTGCGCGCGCACGGTGACAAAGCCGAAGTCCTCGAGGAACTCACGGGGGAAGACCGTGCGGTGGACGAGCATTCGCTCTGCTCCACGGTCACGTTCGGGATAGCGGTACGCGAACGCCTCGAGGGCTTTCGCGCCCTGGTCACGTGCCTCACCGATGGCGGCAAGGAGAAGCGACTTCTCCACCCATTCACCTCCGCGACCCGTCAGGTAGGCACAGGTGACGAGAACGGCATCGTCGGACGGAGGGCCGGCCGGCAAGTCTGCGGCCCTCGGGAAGTACCCGGACGGGCCGTACTGCATCGACCCGAGCACCGAGCCGTCGTCGTCGTAGTAGATCGTCCCCCACTCGCCGGATTCCTCCTCGACGCGCTCGATCCACCGCTCCTTCGAGGCGGTTCGGTTGCCGCGTGACTGCCACCAGATGCAGTCGCGACACACCGACGGTGCGGTCGCGATGGTGCCGCGGGTCAGTCCTGCGACGCGAGCCGTCACCTTGCTAGTGGGGTGTCCCGCAACAGTAGACCCGAGATGATCGTTGCGGGACACCCCACTCCATGTTGATTGCGATAGTGCGGCGTCTCACAACAATGCTGTTTCCTGTCAAACGTTGTGAGACGCCGCACTAGATGCCTTCCGGCGGTGGCCCGATCTCGTCGACGATGACGTCGACCGTGGCGGGAGTGAGATCGGCCATCGTCGAAAGATACTCGGCGACTCTCATCTGCACTGCAGCGCCGACCTCGGGGACGTTCAGTGCCCAGTCGACCGCGAGGTGGAGCTCCACCGCGACGGCCCCGTCGTCGGTGACGACCTTGACGCCCTGGTGGCGAGGCCGCGACCCTTCTACGACTCCGCGCACTCCCTCGATTCCGAGGGCGGCATCCGCGGCGTAGCTCGCAAGGATGTCGGCGGAGATCACGGAGTGTCCTTCCATCACGTCGATTGTTGCACCCGTGGGGTGTCCCGTAACGTTAGACCCGTAATGATCGTTGCGGGACACCCCACTCCATACTGATTGCGGTAGTGCAGCATCTCACAGCGGTCCTATTTCCTGTGAGACGTTGTGAGATGCCGCACTAGCGGCCGCGCAGGGTGCAAGACAAGTTCGGTTACCTCTGGTCGAGCGAAGAACCGGAACGGAACGAACGTCGTTCCCGTTCCCGGCGAAATGTGCATCAGACCGCCCTCCGTGAGGTAGAGGCCCGAGGAGAAACGACTTCCTGGATGTGCGAGCGACAGGCGCCCACGGGGATGCGGCACAACGATCTGGCCCGCGTGGAGATGCCCCGCGAGGACGAAGTGGAACGCGCCGGGCTGCAGAGAGCGCTCGATCCCGGGGAAGTGGCAGAGCAGAATGCGAAGATCCGCTTCGTCGTCCGCGAGCTGCCACGGCCTCGCGGTCCCAGCCGAGTAGCTCTTCGGATCGACTCCCACGAGCTGGATGTGCTTGCCAGCTTTCTCGATCGTGGCGCTCGAGTCTCGCAGCAGAACCGCGACGTCACCGAGCTGTGCAAGATCGGCGGGCTGCGAGAACGGATCTCTCGTTGCGGCGACGTCGTGGTTGCCGAGGACCACGTAGGGGCGGTCGAATCTCCCGAGCAACTCCACGAGGAGAGGCACTCCGCTCGGGCTCGAGGCGAGGTCTCCGGTGACGCACACGAGATCGGGCCGACGGCTCGCGACCCAGGCGACTGCCTTCTCCGTCGCTGCACGCCCTCGAGACCGGATCCCGAGATGGAAGTCGGAGAGATGGGCGATTCTTAACCCATCGAGCTCCTCCGGTAAGCCGTCGACCTCGACGTCGAGCACGCGGCAGCGCAGCCAGCCGGCCTCGAAGGCTCCCCAGGCGAGGAGGGCGAGGGCGAGGACTGCGAGGGCGAGGACTGCGAGGGCGCCGATCCAGATCATGCTGCGATGCTATGCACGCTGGCTCGGCCCGTTCCGGCGTCAGGCTGAAGCCTGGCGCCATCGCCCACTTGAACGAGCAGCTCGACATCTGCCGACATCGGCGAGGTTCCCTGCGAGAGAGGGGTCACGCGGGACCCCACGCCAAGCGTGCAGGCAAGCAGATGCTCGAGGGAGCGGGCGATACGCTCTCCCACCGCCGGATCCCTCACGCCTTCCCGGCTTCAGGATCCGCGCGTAGCGCGGCAGCAAACACTGCGTCTGAGATGCTGCGATACGCTCTTTAATCGCAGGATCTCAGACGCTCAGTTTTTCAAGCACCGGGTCGACCGAGACGACGTGGCGGCGGAACTTCAGCTCCGAGTCCGTCAGACCCGCGGCGACGCCGACGAGCTGGGAAAGGTGCAGGATCGGCATCGCGAAGTCCCGTCCCGTCTGCTTCTTCAGCTTCGACTGCCAGGCGTCGAGCGAGAGATGACAGAGCGGGCACGGCGTCACCATTGCGTCAGCGCCTGCCTCCATCGCCTGCTCGATCGGCTGAATCAGTTCGGCGAGCGCCGTCTCCTCACGCGCCTGGATGATGGGGAAGCCACAGCACTTGATCTTCGCCGGGTAGTCGATTGCCTCGCCACCGCAGGCCTCGATGATGCGTTCGAGGGAACTCGGCTTGTCAGGATCCTCGAAGCCCATCAACTTGGACGGCCGGAGAATCTGACAGCCGTAGAACGGCGCGATCTTGAGACCCTTCAGCCCCTTGTGGGCGACGGTCTGCAGCGTCCCGAAGGACTCACCGGCGATCAACCAGAGGAAGTGCTTCACCTCGACGCTGCCGGAGTACGGTGGCACGCCGACCTGCTCGAGGTTGTCGTTCACCCGCTGGCGCAGGTCCTCGTCGATCTGGAGCTGGTAGTTCGCCTGGCGCAGGTTGAGCGTGCACACGTTGCACACGGTCATCAGCGTGTCGCATCCGGTCGCCTCGGCGTACGAGAGAATCCGGGCGTTCAGATGGAGGTAGTAGTCGGGCTCCGCCTCGTGGATGTCGCCCGCGCCGCAACACGTGACCGACTCGAGCTCGATCAGCTCGTAGCCGACCTTGGGCGCAAGCGCGCGCGTCGAGATGTCGAGCTCCTTCGCCGAGAGCGAGGCGAGACAACCCTTGTAGTAGGCGAGCTTCTTCACAGCGCAACCTCCTCGATTTCCTCGCGCTCACTCGGCAGATAGGGCCGCGGCGCGGAATCGGCCTCCGTGTACGGATCGCGTCCCCCGGACGCCTCGTGGTGCGACTCGATCCGGCCGAGAGCCTTCTCGCCCTGAACGATGCCTGCCGCGCCATCCCGCCCCTGCGTCTTGACGAGGTCGAAGAGTGCGCGCGACTCGTGCACCTCAGCGGCGACATGCGGCGGGAACGGCGGCGGCACCTTGCCCTTGACGGCGAGGCCCATCGCGAACTTCATCTCCTTGATCGACGAGACGATGCCCTGGGTCTTCGGAACGAGCTCCGTCTCGCGCAGCCACCCGGTCGTTTTCGCGGACGTGACGAACCACTTTGCGTGCTTCGCGCCCATATCGCGATCGATGCCGTTCTTCATCGCCTCGGCGCCGAGCTTTGCAATCGCGTCACGCGGATCAACGCCTTTCGGGCAGCGCTCGGTGCAGAAGTAACAGCGCGTGCAGTCCCACAGACCATGGGGCTCGGAGTACTTCTCGAGCCGCTCGATCGTGGCGCCGTCGCGGGGATCGCCGACGAAACGCATCCCCTTGGCCAGTGCGGCCGGACCGAGAAAGTCCGGATCCGCCTCCATCGAGTTGCACTCGGAGACACAACAGCCGCAGTTGATGCAGAGCGATTCCTTGTGGATGACGTCCATCTGGGGCTGCGAGATCACGTTTTCGCGCTCCTCCGCCTGGTCGAACCTCGGCTGGAGGTACGGGTCGACGGCACGCATCTTCTCCCAGAACGGATCCATGTCGACGACGAGGTCCCTGATGATCGGCAGGTTGCCCATCGCAGAGATGACCGGGACGCGACCCTCCTTCGCGATGTCGTACATCCGGACCTTGCAGGCGAGCACGGCGCCGCCGTCCATCCGCATCCCACAGGAGCCGCAGATCATCATCCGGCAGCTCTTGCGGTAGGCGAGCGAGCCATCGTGCTTGTCCTTCACGAGGTCGAGGCAGTCGAGAAGCGTCGCCTCCTCGGGCGCGTCGACCTCGTACTCGCGGAGCGCGCGGTCGCCCGTCTTCGAGTCGTACCGCCAGATCTTCAGCCCAACCTGCATCGCCACTTAGTACGTCCTCTCCATCGGCTTCCACTGCGTCATCCTGACCTCACCGTACGTGAGCTCCGGGCCGTCGCCGTTCCAGCGTGAGATCGAGTGCCTGAGGAAGTGCTCGTCGTCGCGGTCGGGGAAGTCGTATGGCCGCGAATGTGCACCTCTGCTCTCGGTGCGCGCGATCCCGGCCTGGAGCATGCACGAGGCGATATCGAGGAGGTAGCCGAGCTCGATCGCCTGGGTGAGGTCGCTGTTGAAGACGTCACCCTTGTCGTCGATCACGATGCCACGGTCGTAGCGTTCGCGCAGCTCCGCGATCACCTCGACCTGCCGCTCCATCTTCTCGGGGCGGCGGAAGACGCCGAAGTTGTCGAGCATCG
>JBKJVI010000073.1:0-6609 GCA_046590225.1 Gaiella sp.
GCTCGTGACCGACGGCGAGGAGATCGTCGGGATCTTCACCGAACGGGACTACCTGCGCCGGATCGCGGTCGAGGGCCGCCGCTCGCGGGACACGTTCGTACGCGACGTGATGTCGTCCCCGGTGATCTGTGTCACGCCCGAGACGGGGATCGACGAGTGCATGGCGCTGATGAGCGATCGCCGCATCCGGCACGCGCCCGTCGTCGAGAACGGCGCGCTCGTCGGGATGGTCTCGATCGGCGACCTCGTCAAGTTCAAGTCGAAGCGCCAGAGCTTCCAGATCCAGTATCTGACCGACTACATCGAAGCACGCTAGGGCAGCGGCACTCTGGGAACCGAGGCGACGCCCAGTCGCTCGAGGATCACATCGCTCTCGGCCCGGTTCGCATCCTTGTCGGGCAGTTTTGCGTCAGCCATCGCGCGGAGGGTGAGTGCGACCTCGAACTCGACGTTCAGGTCGCGGGCGATCCGGAGGCTCTCCTCGAAGTGCGGTCGCGCCTCGTCCGGCAGACGGGCCTGGCAGAGCGCGAGGGCGAGCTGCCTCTCGATCATCGCCTCGAGGCCGCCGAACGGCGTCTCGCGCGCCTCGTCTCGGCACGCCTCGGCGATTCGTCGCGCCTCCTCATGGCGGCCTTCGAAGACGAGCACCTCGGCGATCCTCGCGCGGGTCTCCGTCGCGTATCGCTTCGACCCGATCTCCGTGAACAGCCTCTCTGCATCCTCGTAGAGCCCGTGTGCCTCCTCGAAGAGGCCGGCCCGTGCTGCCACCCGGCCGAGGTTGCTCGTCCCGAGCGCTTCGCCGATTGGGAAGCTCGCGCCGCGACAGATCCTGACCATCTCCTCGAAGAGCGGTCCCGCTTCGTCGAGCCGGCCCTGGTCGGAGAGAACCTCCGCTTCGTTGTTGGCATGGACGGCGCCGTTGACAGGATCGCCTGCGCGAATGTCGGCCTCACGGGATCGCCGGTACAGCTCGACGGATAAGTCCCAGTCCCCGCGGGTGTAGTAGTGGATGCCGAGGTTATTGAGGGCGCTGCTCAGTCCGCGGTCGTCGCCCAGCTCCTCGTAGAGCGAGACCGCCCGCTCGAGGTAGGCGACACCGCCGGGCTTGCCGAGGTCGTCGTGGGCCGTGCCGACGATGTAGCTGGCATGTGCTACCGCTCGGAGGTCGCCAACCTGCTCCGCGAGCTCGATAGCGCGCAGCGCATGGTCGATCGACTCGTCATAGCGGGCCTGCCGATACAGCGTGCCTGCCAGCGAATGCTCGAGCTCGGCGCGTGCCTTTACGGCTGGCTCGCCGCCCTCGTCACCGACTCGAAGCAATCCCTCGGCGAGCGCCTCTCCGGCATCGTCGTAACGCCCGAGCCGTTCGAACGCCACTCCGACCTTCCCCCAGATACGCCCGGATTCGACTCCGGCATCCGACAGCAGGTCACGCGCAGCCTTGTACGAGGCGAGAGCCCGGTCGTAGCCACCAAATCGCTCGCACACATCGCCGCGTGACTCCTCGACCTGTGCGATCTCCTCGTCGCCGAGTCGTGGTAGGTGACCGGCGGCATCGAGCGCCCTCGAATACAACTCGGCCGCGACGACGTTCGCAAAGCCCTTCTCCGCGCGACCCGCGGCAACGAGACCGTAGTCCCACGACTTCTCGTAGTTGCCGGCCTCGTGGAAGTGGAGAGAGAGAAGCGCCGCTTCCTCGTCGGCTCGCGCGCCGAGCCGTTCCTCGACGGCCGCCCCGACCCGGCCGTGGATGTCGCGTCTGCGGCCGAACGAGAGGCCCTCGTAGGCGGTGGCGCGGACGAGGTCGTGCCGGAACGCCAGCGTGTCGGCCGCTGCCGGAACGACGAACTCGTCGAGGTGCGCCCACCGGTCGGAGCGACCCACGTCGGGGAGATCGTCAGCGAGGATCTCCGCAAGCAGATCGAGCTCGAAGGTCGGCCCTACAACCGCCGCGAAGCGCAGGAGCATCCGATCGGGCGAATCGAGCGTGTCGATGCGCGTGGTGAGCAGGCTCTCGACGTTGTCGGGAAGCGTGTCGATCGCCTGTCCAGCGCGCGCGGCTGTCACGAGCTCGCGAACGAACAACGGGTTGCCCCCGGCCCGGGCGACGAGACGCTGGAGATCGTCCTGTGAGAGCGCGAACTCGGCGGCAAGCCCGAGGGTCAGGCTCCGGGAGACCTCTTCCGAGAGCGGTGTGAGCTCGATCATCGTCGCGTGTGCGACGTGGTCTTTCGCGAACGGGTCGACGCCCGGCCGCGTCGTGACGCACACGACCCAGCGGCGCATGCCTGGTCGGTCGACGAGGTGCCGAAGGAGGAACTCCGAGGCATCGTCCAGCCAGTGCGCGTCTTCGACGACGATCAGCGTGGGGTTCGTGAGCGAACGATCGAGGAACGACGCGACGAGTTGATGGATCCGCGTGCGGCTCGCTTCGGGATCAAGTTCGGACGCCTCCGGTGTGGGCGCGACATCGGCGTCGATCGGGATCGCGAGCAGCGGCAGCCAGGGAAAGAGGTCGGGGAACGCCGACCCGACGAGGCGAGTGAGTTCGGCTCCGGCCTCTTCTCGCGATGCATTGTCGGTGATTCCCGCAACGCGTCGAAGCAGGGCGCGGATGGCCGAGTACGGCTCGGCGGCCGAGTACGGATCGGTCGCCGTCTGGAGGCGTTCGAAGCCGGCGTCGGTGGCGAGGCCCACGAACTCCGAGAGGAGCCGCGACTTCCCGATCCCAGGCGGCCCGACGAGCTCCACCACTTGCTGGCGACCCGCCCGTGCCTCGTCGAGCGCGGCGAGAAGCTGTGAGAGCTCGGCGTCTCGCCCGACGAGCGCCCCGGCGAGGCCGTCGTCCGGGTCCCGTTGTCCGAGCGGGCGGCCGACGACGTGCGCCTCGATCTCGAGCGCCTTGCCCTTGACCTTGAGCGTTCGCACCTCGGTCTCGTAGATCGTCCGCGCGCGGACGAGGACGGGTGCGACCGTCACGATCTCGCCCAGACCCGCCTTACCGCAGAGCCTCGCGGCAAGGTTGACGGCGTCGCCCATGACCGCGTACGTCCGGCGATGGGGGTTGCCGATATCGCCCGTGAAGACGTGGCCGCGATTGACACCGGCGCAGAGCGGAAGGTCAGGGCAGCCGACGATCACGTCGCGGAGCGCACGCACCATCCCCTCCTCGTCGTCGCCCGAGCTCGACGGTGCTCCGCCCGTGAGGTAGAGCTTGACCGCCCCGACGTCGATGTCCGACTCGAGCCAGGTGAGGCCGTACCTTTCGCATGCCGTACCCACCGCAACCGCCAGCTCGTCGAGGCGCTCGAGCAACGTTCCGTCCTCGATCGCCGAATCCGTGCCCGACAGCTTGAGAAACGCGACGGTCACCTGACGATGCTCTGCCTCGCCGCTCGCGACGGAAAGGTGGTTGCGGAGTGGCCGGGGCACGTACTCCTCGAGGTTGCGCCCAGGGACGTCGGGGGGCGGAGGGATGGTGCTCGAACCGGGTGCGAGCCTCGTTATGAGGCGGGCGCCGTCGCGCTCGTCGCCGAGCCAGGAAGGATCGAGCTGTGCGGCCGTCTCGGCGCTGACGACGATCTCGCCGGCCGTGGCGAGGTCCTCCAGCTCGAAGACGCGCGTTGCTGCGGGGCCGGCGACGAGGAGCTCACGGTGCGGCTCGACCGTGAGGAAGAAGTGGCATGGGCCTGTGTGGATGCCCACTGACATCCTGAGCTCGACGGGTCCGACCGAGCTTTCGGCACCGCCGATCTCGTCGACCGTCCACTGCATGTCCGACGCAGCACCTGCAGCGCGTTCAGCGTGGCGGTCGCCGAAGAAGAGGAGCAGCAAAGCGTCGCCACGGAACTTGAGCACATCTCCGCCGTGTCGCTCGGCGACGGCGATCAGGTCGTCGAAGACCGACGAGATGCGCCGCACGAGCTCCTCGGCGCCTGCCTTTCCGTTCACTGCGAGCCGTTCGGCGAGCGCGGTAAAGCCCGAGATGTCGATCGAAACGAGTGTCCCGCCGACGACCCGGTCCCGTGGCGCATCAGGCTCTTCGCTCCAGCCGCGAACGAGTCGCGGAAGGTAGGGAGCAAGAACGGAGGACGGGGCGGTGGTCTTGATCATTCTCGTCCAGCATGGCTGATCGGATAGGGATGAAACAAGGTATGGCGTCCGCTCTTCCCCGTCCGGGGTTGTATCGGTCTAGATTCGAGTCTTGCATTAGAGGCGATCGGCGCGTATGGTCTGCACGCACGTGTTGATGACAGAAGACTTCAGGGGTAGAGGGTCACGACGGGGAGTACGCGTTGGTGTCGGCGCGATCGTTGTCGGGCTTGCCATGCTCGTTGTGCCGAACGCGCTGGCCGCGGTGTACACAGTCGATTCGACGGGCGATGCCGGCTCCGGGTCATGCTCTCTGTTGCCGGTCAATGGAACGTGCACTCTCCGGGCTGCCCTCGGTGCGGCAGGGACTGGTGACACAATCACCTTCGCGATCGGTGGGGGCGGCCCGCAGACGATCGCACTGACGAGCGACCTTCCGAACATCACGAGTGCGTCCACTATCGACGCGACGACCCAGAACGGGTACACCAACGCGCCGCTCATCAGCCTCGGCCGAAGCGGCGGGACAACCGGCATCTGGCTGACGACCAGCGGTGCGACGGTGAAGGGGTTCTTGATCAACGTCGGCTTCTCGAACAGCGGCATTCTCGTCCAGGGCAACAACAACATCGTCGCCGGGAACTGGGTCGGCGTTGACGCGTCCGGCGCCGGCCAGTCGGGCGCGTTCAACTACGCGGGCGTCCGCGTGCAGGGGAGCGGCAACACGATCGGTGGTGTCGCGCAGAGCGCGCGCAACGTGATTGCCAACATCACGACCGTGAGCGCGTTGAGCATCGAGTTCTCGAGCGTTGGCTCGACGAACAACGTCGTGCAGGGCAACTACATCGGCAGTAACGCTCAAGGCACGAATCAGCTAGGCCTCGGTGGGCTCACGCTCAGCCAAGCCGACGACACGCAGGTTCTCTCCAATTCGCTGCCGAACGGAGTCAGCGTCGAGAGCTCCTCGAACGTCTCCATCAAGGGAAACACCATTGGGACGAACGCCGCCGGCACGAACTTCGCGGGCTCGGTCATCGGCCGAAACGGGATCAGCCTGCTCGCAACGAGCAACACGACGATCGGTGGCACGGCCGTAGGCGAGGGCAACGTGATCTCCGGCAACAACGGAAGTGGAATCCAGATCGACAGTTCGAACGGCGTCTACGTTTTTGGCAACAAGATCGGCGTCGGAGTCGACGGGGTTGCGGCGCTCGGGAACGGCGGCTATGGCATTTACACGCTGTCGGGTTCCGGCGCGCAGATCGGCGGACCGAACCCCGGTCAAGCGAACGTGATCGCGAACAACCAGAAGGGCGTCGTCGTCCAGTCGTCGGCCCCCACCGGAATCGTGATCCGTGGCAATACGATCTACGGTAACGGCGTCAATCAGATCGACCTGGGTGACAACGGCCCGACTCCGAACGATGCGGCACCCGATTCTGACCTCGGGCCGAACGGCCTCCAGAACTTCCCTGTCCTCTCGAACGCTACGCAGTCGGGAAGCGGGTCACTCTCGGTCAATGTCAGCCTCGCGAGCTTGGTATCAACGACGTTTTCGTTCGACCTCTACGTCGGTACATCTGCCTGCGATGCACGCAGGTGGATCGGTACGAGCAACCTGACCACGGGCGTAAACGGTCTTGTCTCCGTCAATAATCTGACCTACACGTCGAACGGCGGCGCCCCCCAGTACGTCGTCGCAACCGTCACGGGACCCGAGGGCACCTCCGAACTCGACGGCTGCGTTGCGATCAGCGGCACCGGGCCCGGTCTCGACACGCCTCAGACAGGCTCGACACTTTCGGTGAACACCACCGCGGATCACGATGATGGCACGTGTGGGACGACCGACTGCACCCTGCGCGAGGCGCTCAGCCAAGCGAACTCGAGCACCACGATTCAGTTCGCAATTCCGGGCAGCGGCGTTCGGACGATATCTCTCGTCGCGGTCAACGGGGCGCTCCCGAGGTTCAACGGTGCCATGATCGATGGTTGGTCACAAGGCGGATCAGTCTACGGCGGACCGCCGCCGGTCGAGATCGACGGTTCCGCCGGAGCCCCGTTAACAAATGGACTTATTGTCGGCTCCACGGGTGCGGTTGTTCGGGGTCTCGTGGTCGGTGGGTTCGATGGGTATGGCATCTACGTAGACGCCCGCGAGGCTCAACTGCAGGGCAACTACATCGGAACCAATGCGACGGGTACGACCTCGCATGCCAACGCAGGTGGCGGGATCTACGTAAACGACACCGGCGGTGCGGTGATCGGGGGGTCGACGTCAGCGGCACGAAACGTCATCTCGGGCAACCTGCGCGACGGCATCAGGCTCGACCCGGGTGAGGTCTCAACGGTGCAGGGCAACTACATCGGCGTGGGGGCGGACGGAACCACAGCCCTCGGAAACGGGAACGCGAACAACCTTGCCCACGGCGTCAATCTTCGCAGCAGTTCGAACGATGCGTTGATAGGCGGGCTCGGCGTCGGGCAAAGGAACATCATCGCCAACAGCTCGGGCGC
>JBKJVI010000077.1:0-25302 GCA_046590225.1 Gaiella sp.
CTCCCTACCCGCCAGTCCACAGGGGGTGAACGCTTACGACGTTCACGAGGGCTCGACGATACCGGAGGGGGATGGTTCGGTGACGCTGCCGGCGGAAAGCTCGACCTCGAGCTCGTCGAGCGCCGACCGGAGCAGTGCGATGCGCTCGACGACGGGTGCGGACGCGTCCAGATCCACGACCGGACCCGCACGTTCGGGGTGCTCGTTCTGCACGGACGTGCGCCGCTCGGCTTCGCGCGCCTCTTCCATCGAGTTGAGAACGATCCCGATCAGCACGTTGAGCACGATGAACGCCGCGATCAGGATGAAGCTGACGAAGTAGATCCACGACCAGGGGTGGACGTCCATGCCCTCGTACATGTAGTTCGGGAAGTTCTCGAGCGTCAGCATCACGAACAGCGTCAGCATCGCGCGGCCGATGTTGCCCCAGTGCTTCGGGATCGCATCGGCGAACATGAGGCAGCCGATCATCCCGTAGACGAACAGGATCGCCGCGGTGATTCCCGCCACCGAGAGGAGCGGCGGCACCGAGCGCCAGACCCCGAGGAGGAGCACCCGGAGATCGGGAAGCAGGCGCACGACACGCATGAGTCGTGCGAGTCGGGCCATGCGCAGCAACGTCGCGTTCTCGCGGACGCCGGGGATGAAGACGGAGCCGATCACGATGAAGTCGAAGATGTTCCAGCCGCTCCGGAAGAAGTTCCACGGTCGGATCCCGTAGGAGAGGATCCGCAGGACGAGCTCGATCACGAAGATCACAAAGCAGAGATCGCTGATGTGGTGAAGCGTCGAGCCGTGGCGCTCGTCGAGCGTCTCATACGTGCCGAGGGCGAGAACGAGGGCGTTGACCAGGATCACGCCGACGATGAACGCCGTGAAGCCCGAGGAGTCGACGAAGCCGGCGAGCCGGTTTCGGGGGATCACCGTCATCGCCATATGAATACCGATTCGCGCAGGTCACAAGCAGGGACATCGCCGCGCTGGCGGTGCTCCCTCCGTTGAGGGATTCAGGGCGGGCGGGCCTCGGCGACCGCCCCGGCGGTCTATGCTGTGGCTCGTTCTCACGACTGGAGGTTCCCCGTGCGCCGTCTTGTGTTCATCGCAGCGATTGCAGTTACGACGCTCGTCGCCTCCGGTTCAGCGTCCGCCCGCTCGCAGGTCAGCTGCAGCTCGACTGTGACGGTCAGTGGAAAGCGGCTCATCGTGATCGGAACCGGCGTCAACTGTGCGACGGCGAAGTCGATCGTTCGTGGCCTGTTCAACGCTCCATCCATCGGCACCCAGAGGATCGGCCCGCTGACGCTCATCAAGCTCCGCTCCCCGCGCGCCGGCTGGAAGTGCATCACAACGTCGCCAATCCGCTCCAAGGGCGCCGGTTGCTCGAAGACCGGGACGAGCCTCCGCGTGATCTACGTCAACATCTCCGGGTGAGCTAGAGCGTCAGTCTCTTTCGTCGCGAGATCCTCGCCGGCTCGCTCCGCTCGAGCGGCCGGCGGGCCGGCCCTTTAGATTCGCGCGTAGCGCGCAGAAAAGAAGCTCGCGGAGAGATCCAGACTCACGCGAGCGTGTCCAGGATGGTGGAGATGTCGTTCTTCGTCGTGCGCGGGTTGACGATCGCGAACCGCGTGATCGTCTCGCCATCGTGGGTCGAGGGCGTCACGAAGGCAAAGTTCGCCTGCCGTAGCCGCTCGGACCAGTCGTAGTACTGGGCGGGTGTCCAGCCGATCCGACGGAAGACGACGACCGAGAGATCCGGCTCGCGGAGGAGTTCGACGTAGGCGCGGACCGTGATCTCCGCGGCCGCATACCGGGCAACGTCCAGGGTCTGCTCGACCGCCTCGCTGTAGGCATCCGTGCCGTGTGCCGCGAGCGAGAACCAGAACGGTAGGCCGCGAGCGCGCCGGGTGAGGTTGACCGCGTAGTCGGAGGGGTTCCACTCGTCGCCGCCCTGCAGTGGCTCGAGGTATCCGGCGGTCTGCGTGTGGGCCGCGCGCCCGAGCTCGGGTTCCCGGTAGATGAGCGCGCAGCAGTCGTAGGGGGCGAAGAGCCACTTGTGCGGGTCGACGATGAAGGAGTCAGCTCGCTCGATGCCGTTGAAGAGTGGGCGCACGCTCGGGGCGGCGAGGGCCGCACCCCCGTACGCGCCGTCGACGTGGAACCAGAGCCCGTGCTCGTGACAAACCGTCGCCACCTCGTCGAGGCGATCGACGGTGCCGAAGTTCGTCGACCCGGAGGTCGCGACGACAGCAAATACACCGTCCCCGTCGCGCTCGAGAGTCTCCCGGAGCGCGCCGCCACGCAGTCGTCCGTCGGCGTCGGGCTCGATCTCGAGCACATCCACGTCCATCACGCGCGCGGCCATCTTCACTGACGAGTGCGCCTGCGAGGTTGCGGCTACCTTCCACCGCGCAGGCCGCTCGCCGCCCCTGTTCACCGCAGCCGTGTGGCGTGCCGCGACAAGCGCTGAGAGGTTGCCGGTAGTGCCACCCTGGACGAACGTTCCGCCCGCTTGGGCCGGAAAGCCCGCCAGGTCGGAGATCCAGCGGAGCGCCTGATTCTCGGCGAAGACGGCGCCGGCACCCTCGAGCCAGCTGCCCCCGTAGATCGAGGAGGCACCGACGACCAGATCGAAGAGCGTCGCTGCCTCGGTCGGTGCCGAAGGAATGAACGAGAGGAAGCGCGGGTGATCGGTGGAGATGCAGGCCCGGGAGAGAACCTGATCGAAGAGCTCGAGCATCGCCTCGCCGCCGAGGCCGGCGGCGGTGATCGTCTGCCCGGCGTCTTGCTCGAGCTCCTCCGGCGTCCGGGGGCCGTCGAGCGGAACGGGATCGAGCCGGAAGCGATCCTCGGCGTACGCGAGGATCTGTTCGGCGAGCCGTTCGGTCTCGTCGGTGTGGCCGTGCACGGGGCGATTCTAATCGCGCCCGCGAAAAAGGGGGCTCCCGGCCGAAGCCAGAAGCCCCCGATTTCCTGCCCCCTTGTCACGACTGGTTGTTCTGGTTGGTCTCGTTTGCCCCCGGCTCGCGGTCGGCGACACGCTTGGCGGGCGTCATCTGAACCTGCGTGAGCGTGGAGCCGCGGTCGGCACGGATCCGGACGATAATCCGGTCGCCGACCTTGAGCTTCGATGCGTCGATGACGGTCGGGATGCGCTTCGCCCAGTGCAGGAACACCGTCTCCGAGCCTGTCGTGAACGTCTGATCACCCGGCTGCCCGATCAGGAGCCTGAGAGCCGTCCGGTTGCCGCCCTTGACCGTGATCGTGATCTTCCCGTCGGATGCCGACACGAAGGTGCCGCGGAAGAGGTAGAGCGGCTTCGTGGGCTTCTCCCACGTCGGGCCGCGGTCAGCGACAGTCGCTGCCGGCTTCGTCTTGATCTCTTCGCTCGTAGCGTTGCGATCGGCACGGACGTTGACGGTGACGTAGTCGTTCGGCGCGAGGTCGTCGATACCGACGACCGTGGGAATCCCGTTCGTCCACTTCAGGAACACCGTCTTGTCGTTCGTGGCGAACGTCTGCACCTGCGGCTGGCCGATCAACGACTTCAGAGCGGCATGGTTGCCGTTCTGCACCGTGACCGTGACCGACGAAGTGGTCTTGCTCTGGAGTTGGCCGACATAGCGGTACAGCACGTTGTCCTTGGGGCCGCCGGCGAATGCGGCGCTTGTCGCAACGAGGGTCGCAAGTACGGCGGCCAGGGCAACGACGATGGATGAGCGCTTCATGTTCACTGTCCTCCCAGTGGGGTGTGGTTACACCTAGGACACTAGGACCCTGGTGTTCGCCGCTCTTCAGCGTTACGTAAGCCGTGCGTAAGCCGTGCGATCGGCGGTCGACGCCGGGGCGAGGGCAAGTGTGAACGTCGAGCCGACACCCGGAGTGCTTGCAACGGTGACCGCTCCACCCATCGCGTCGGCTAGCTCGGCGACGATGGCGAGGCCGAGCCCTGTGCCCACGGGTCGATCGGCGCCGTACCGATCCCAGAGATAGAAACGCTCGAACGCGCGCCCGAGATCGTCGGCGGCCAATCCGGGGCCGTTGTCGATCACCGCGAGCCTCCCGGGCGCGGCGTCGATCACCACCGCCCCTCCTCTCGGAGTCGAGCGGATCGCGTTCTCGATCAGATTCGAGAGCGCTTGCAGTGTCCGTCCAGCGTCGGCGATCGCCGAGGCGTCCGGCCCGATCCGGGCCCGGAGATCGACGCCGTACTGCTCGGCCTGCGGGGCATGGCGTGCGAGTGCGTCCTCGGCGACCGCGCCGAGATCGACCGGGGCGAGGACGACGTCGAACGAGCGGCGGCGAAGTCGGGCAAGGTCGAGAAGGTCGCGGATCAGGCGTTCAAGCCGATGCGTCTCGCGCTCGATCACCTCGCCGGCGCGCTCCGGTGTGACGACGCCATCGCTGAGGCCTTCGGCGTGACCGCGGATCGCCGTCAACGGCGTCTTCAGCTCGTGACTGATCGAGAGGAGGAAGGCCCGTTCCGCGTCCTGGGCGCGGCGCAACTCCTCGGAGAGCTCGTTGAACGAGGTAGACAACTGCCGGAGCTCGGTCGAGCCCTCGACGGGCAGCGGGTCGGGCTCCGATCCCTCGGCGAGCCGCTTGCTGGCCTCGGCGACGCGGGTCACGGGGCGGGCAACCGCGCGCGCGAGGAGGAACGCGACGCCGGCCGCGAGCGCGAGCCCGAGCAGAGCCGCGAGCGCGAGGCCGACGAGGAACGGCGTCCAGTCGTCCGACTGGTTGCGTGCCGACCGGAGCAGGACGATCGCGTCACCGCCTCCGAGTCGCGCCGCGTAGAGAAACGGTTCTCCGCGCACGGAGACGGTGCCGTCGGCGCGACCGCTCTGGCGGAGGCGATCCGCTGCAGAGCCGGGGAGGAGGAGCTCCGCCTGCTCGGGCGTGAGGATCGCGAGGCGCTCCTCCTCGGTCGCGAGGAAGCGCCCGATCTCGCTGTCGCGCCGGGGCAGTGGGCTCGAGACGTGTTGTGCGGCGATCAGGTCGACCTGGCGGATGAGCGCACGGCGTGCGTCGTCGTCGAGCGATCGTCGGGTGAGCGCCGAGCCCACGACGAGCATCACGATGGTGGAGACGGCGACGGTGGCGGCGATGCCGACGAAGAGCCGCGTTCGGAGCGTTCGCGGCCCGTGGACGCGCCTCAAGCCGCGGCCTTGTAGCCGGAGCCGCGCACGGTGCGGATCAGGTCGGGTCGATCGAGCTTTCGGCGCAACTGCGCAACGTGGACGTCGACGGTGCGCGTGCCTCCGGGGAACGAGAGGCCCCAGACGCGCTCGAGCAGCCGCTCGCGGGACATCACGGTCCCGGGGTGTGCGAGGAAGTAGGCCAGCAGGTCGAACTCTCGACCGGTGAGCTCGATCTGCCGGCCGGCGACAGAGACGGTTCGACCGTCGTGCTCGAGGGCTATATCGCCCGCGATAACCGCGTCCTGCGTCTCCTCGGGGTCGGCACGGCGAAGAACTGCGCGCACGCGCGCGACGAGCTCACGTGGCGAAAACGGCTTCGTCACGTAGTCGTCGGCTCCGAGCTCGAGCCCTACGATCCTGTCGATCTCCTCGTCGCGCGCGGTGACGATGACGACCGGGAGCGACGAGCTGTCGCGGATGGCACGGCAGAGGTCGAGCCCGTCCGCGTCGGGGAGCTGGAGGTCGAGGATCGCGAGGCGGAATTCGTTGTGTTCGAGTGCGAGGAGCGCGTCCGCGCCCCGCGCGACCCACATCACGCCGAATCCCTCGCGCTCGAGGTACGTGCGGACGAGCGTCGCGATGTCCTCCTCGTCCTCGACGAGCAGGATCGTTCCGCTCCTCGTTGCTCCGACGGTCACGCCCTCGCGCGCTTGACCACGTTGACAGACTTCGCCGGGCCGCCGTCACGGAACTTCACGACGACGAGTGCTCCAGGCCGCGCCTGCCAGCGGAAGCCGGGGCCACCTCGGAACCTGAACACGGTCTCACGATCGAGCGGGATCGTGACCGGGCCTGTGTCGCTCCCGATCGTGATCGATGTTCGCGTCAGCGACGAGACGATGCCGCGGCTCGTGATCAGCGCCGGCCTCCCGAAAGCCCGGATCAGCACCGCAGGCCGGTTGCCGTTGTGCGTCACTGTTGCGACGTACCCGGGCCGGATGTCTGTGAGCTGGCCTGACTGGCCGTTGACCCTCACGCGCGTCGCTTCCGAGACGGCGAACGAGGCGACGCTCCCGTCGAGGGCGCGCAGCTCGATTTGGTTCGGGCCGACTGACTGGACGATGCCCTGGTCATTCGTCAGGTCCGACGGCGCCGACAATGCGGCAGCAGGAACCGCGAGCGCGAGAACTGCGGCGACGGCGGTAAGGAGGCGGAGAAAGCGGAGTGTCATGTGAGCATCGTCGTCGGTCACGGTAAGCCTGTCATGGGGTCGGCGTAAGCCCTATGTAAAGCATGCCACTAGCGGCCGTCGGAGCCGTCGCGGCTACCGTACTCTCCGTGTCTACGCGCGACGACATCCGAAACGTCGCCATTGTGGCGCACGTCGACCACGGGAAGACGACCCTCGTCGACGCGATGTTGTGGCAGTCGGGGACGTTCCGGGCCAATCAGGACATCGCAGAGCGCGTCATGGATTCGATGGATCTCGAGCGCGAGAAGGGCATCACGATTCTCGCGAAGAACACGGCGGTCCGGTACGGCGAGACGAAGATCAACATCATCGACACGCCGGGTCACGCGGATTTCGGCGGCGAGGTCGAGCGGGGCCTACGCATGGTCGATGGCGTGTTGCTCCTCGTCGACGCGAGTGAGGGGCCGCTGCCGCAGACGCGATTCGTCCTTCGCAAGGCACTCGAGGCGCACCTGCGCGTGATCCTCGTCGTCAACAAAGTCGATCGACCCGACGCGCGGGTCGAGGAGGTCGTGAACGAGGTCTATGAGCTCTTCCTCGACCTCGACGCTGACGAGAGCCAGATCGAGTTCCCGATCGTCTACTGCAACGCGAAGGCCGGGAAGGCGGGGCTGAAGGTCGATGAGCTCGCCGACGATCTTCGCCCGTTGCTCGATCTCCTGCTCGAGACGATTCCGGCGCCGACGTACGAGGAGGGCCACCCGCTGCAGGCGCTCGTCACGAACCTTGATGCCTCCGCGTACGTCGGTCGCCTCGCGATCTGTCGTGTGCGAAACGGCATGATCAGCAGAGGCCAGCAGGTCGCCTGGTGCCGCGCCGACGGCACCGTCGAACGCGCGAAGGTCACCGAGCTCTACGTCACGGAGGCGCTCGATCGGGTCGAGGCCGCCGAGGCCGGCCCCGGCGACATCGTCGCCGTCGCCGGAATTCCGGAGGTCACGATCGGCGAGACGCTCGCTGACTTCGACGATCCGCGGCCGCTCCCGGTCGAGCAGGTCGACGAGCCTTCGCTGTCGATGACGGTCGGTATCAACACCTCGCCGCTTGCAGGCCTGGAAGGAACGAGGCTCACCGCGAGCCAGGTGAAGGGCCGGCTCGACGCAGAGCTGATCGGCAACGTTTCGCTCCGGGTTCTGCCAACAGAGCGTCCGGACACGTGGGAGGTGCAGGGCCGCGGCGAGCTGCAGCTGGCCGTGCTCGTCGAGCTCATGCGCCGCGAGGGCTTCGAGCTGACGGTGGGCAAGCCGCAGGTTGTGACGAAGGAGGTCAACGGCAAGGTGCACGAGCCGGTCGAGCGCCTCGCGATCGACGCGCCCGAGGAGTACATCGGTGTGCTCACCCAGTTGCTCGCACTCCGCAAGGGGCGGATGGAGCAGATGGTCAACCACGGCACCGGCTGGGTGCGGCTCGAGTACCTCGTCCCGGCGCGGGCCCTGATCGGCTTTCGGACGGAGTTTCTCACCGAGACACGCGGCACCGGGATCCTCCATCACGTCTTCGACCGCTACGAGCCCTGGTACGGCGAGCTGCGCACGCGGCCGAGCGGGTCGCTCGTCGCCGACCGGCAGGGGCCGACGACGGGATTCGCGATCTCGAACCTGCAGGAGCGGGGAACGCTGTTCGTCGCGCCGGGTGTCGGTGTCTACGAGGGCATGATCGTCGGCGAGAACGCGCGTTCCGAGGACATGGACGTAAACGCCACCAAGGAGAAGAAGCTCACGAACATGCGCGCCTCGAGCTCGGACGAGCTCGTCCGCCTGATCCCGCCGCGCCCGCTCTCGCTCGAGCAGGCGCTCGAGTTCATCCGTGAGGACGAGTGCGTCGAGGTGACACCGAGTTCGATCCGGTTGCGCAAGGTCGAGTTGGCGGCAGGCAAGCGGCAGCAGCTGAACAGTCGCAAGGCCCGCGGGCTCTCCTAGCGCTCGGTTCGCCTGATGATGGTTCCACCCCGGAACAGCATCCAGCTGAAGGGAGCAGGGTGCCGACGGATCGATTCTCATCCCATTCTCATCTTCGGCGAGCGACAATGGGTGGATGCGTGTGCTCATCGTCGAGGACGAGCCGAAGCTCGCAGCGCTCCTCCGACGCGGCCTCGCCGAGGAGGGATACGCCGCTGACGTCGCGGCGACGGGCGAGGATGCCCTCTGGATGGCCGAGTCGACCCCGTACGACGTGGTCGTTCTCGACATCGTCCTGCCGGGTGTCGATGGGCTCGAAGTGTGTCGAGCCCTGCGAGATCGGGGGGTCTGGGTTCCGATCGTGATGCTGACCGCGCGTGGCGCCGTCGGCGATCGGGTGACCGGGCTCGACGCCGGCGCCGATGACTACCTCACGAAGCCGTTCTCGTTCGCCGAGCTCCTCGCTCGGCTTCGTGCCTTGACCCGGCGCGGCACGAGTGAGCGTCCTGCGATCGTAGAGGTCGGATCACTGAGTCTGGATCCCGCCACCCGGAGGGTGTGGCGAGGCGAGGTCGAGGTGCCACTCTCGACGAAGGAGTTCGCGCTGCTCGAGGTGATGATGCGCCGACCGGGTCGGGTTCTCTCCCGGCTCGATCTGCTCGAGCACGCGTGGGACTTCGCATACGAGAATCGTTCGAACGTGATCGACGTGTACATTCGCTATCTGCGCGAGAAGGTCGACAGGCCGTTCGGCGTCATCTCCATCGAGACCGTGCGTGGCTCCGGCTACCGGTTCCGTAGCGACGGCGGCGTCGCGTGAGCCGCGGTCGCGGCTCGCGCATTCCGATCCGGCAGCGCCTGACGCTCGGGTTCGCGATCGCGATGGCGATCGTCCTTGCCGCCCTAGGAGTGTTCCTCTACACGCGGCTCGAAGCCGCCCTCGATCGGTCGATCAACCAGGGACTTCGGGGCCGAGCCGGCGATCTGAGGCTCGTGGTCTCTCGGGCCGCGCCGGGTCTCGGCGCCGGGGTCAAGCCCGTGCTCGAGAACGAGGCCGAGAGCTTTGCGCAGCTTCTCGACACGCGCGGGACAGTCGTCGACAGGACACCCGAGGCGGGAAGCACGTCACTGCTCACGCCGACCCAGTTGTCACGCGCTCTGCGTGGCTCCGTGCTCGTGGAACGTGGGCCGCTCAGCCGGCTGGACGAGCGGGTGCGGCTGTTCGCAACGCCCGCCACGACGAGTGACGGCGAGCCGATCATCGTGGTCGTCGGGACGTCTCTCGAAGCGCGAGGCGACGCTCTCGAGACGCTTCTGATCCTGTTGTTCATCGGAGGGCCGGTCGCCCTCGCCCTCGCGTCGCTCCTCGGGTACGGGTTGGCCACTGCCGCGCTGCGTCCGGTCGAGTCGATGCGAGGCGAGGCCGCAGCGGTCTCGGCTGTCGAGCCCGGACGCCGCCTCTCGCTCCCTCGTGCCGATGACGAGATCCGTCGACTCGGTGTCACGCTGAACGAGATGCTCGGCCGGCTCGAGCTGGCGCTCGATCGCGAGCGTCGTTTCGTCGCCGATGCGAGTCACGAGCTCAGAACCCCGCTCGCGCTCCTTCGCACCGAGCTCGAGCTCGCACTTCGGCGTCCGCGGTCGACCGACGAGCTCGAACAGTCGATCAGGTCTGCGGCGGAGGAGGCGGATCGCCTTTCGGTGCTTGCCGAGGATCTGCTCGTCCTCGCCCAGGCCGACGACGGAAAACTCGCCCTGCGTCGCGAGCCGATCGACGTCGCGGATCTCTTCGGACGTCTTCGCGATCGCTTCGCGGCAGAGTCCGCCACCACTCACAGAGCGATCGTGTGGGAGCCGGTGCCGGCCGGGATGTCACTCGTAGCGGACCGACCTCGTATCGAGCAAGCGCTGGGTAATCTCGTCGACAACGCCCTCCGTCACGGTCGTGGTGCCATCGTCATCGAGGCATCGCGGGGTGAGGGTGCCACAGAGCTCCACGTCCGGGACGAGGGTCACTTTCCCGACGACATCCGCCCGCATGTATTCGAGCGATTCGCGCGGGCAGACGCCGCGCGTTCAGGCTCCGGCGCGGGCCTCGGTCTCGCGATCGTGGATGTGATCGTTCGTGCACACGGCGGCTCGGCGCACGTCGAGGACACCGAGGGGACCGACGTCTGGCTGGCGTTCCCGGACCCCTGACGTCGTCTCGTTTCTCATCGCACGCTCATCTCGTCGCTCTATCCATTGTCCAGGCCGCGGTACGCGGAACAACTCGAGACAGGAGCTGGAGATGCGAATCAGGAATCGGATCGTCGTTCTGGTAGCGGCGCTCGCAGCAATGATCGTCGCAGCCGCGGCCTTCGCAGGCGGGGAAACCGCCGGGAGGACTGACGGGCTGCCGAAGGGGTCGGAGAAGGTAGTTCTCGATCCTGCGAACTTCTCGACCAGGATCACGAATCGCTTCTGGCCGATGAAGCCGGGGACGCGGTGGGTCTATCGTGAGACCGACCCGAGCGGCGCCAGTCGACGTGTCGTCGTGACCGTGACGAACCGCACGAAGACCCTCGCGAACGGCGTCACCGCTCGCGTTGTCCGCGATACCGTGACCGAGAACGGCACGTTCGTCGAGGACACGATCGACCTGTACGCGCAGGATCGGGCAGGCAACGTGTGGTATCTCGGCGAGGACACGAAGGAGTACGAGAACGGGAAGTTCACCTCATCGGCCGGCTCGTTCGAGGCCGGTGTCGATGGTGCGCAGGCGGGGATAGCGATGCCTGCACATCCGAAGCCGGGGCTGCGGTACCGCCAGGAGTACTACGCGGGGCACGCCGAGGATCGGGCCGAGATCGTCGCTATCGGCCAGCAGGCCCAGGTTCCGGTGGGCCACTTCAAGGGCGTCGTGATGACGAGGGATCTGAATCCGCTCGACCCGACCCACGTGGAATACAAGTTCTACGCCCCGGGGATCGGGCCCGTCCTCGTGATCGGTGTCTCGGGCAGCAGTGATCGTGAGCAGCTCGTCGCGTTCAGCCGCAGCAAGTAGCGCCGTGGCAAGCCGGTGGGCGCGCTGCCCACCGGCTGCCCCGTCGACGGCCAGACCCCCGCATGCCCGACGCAGACCCCGCGGGTCAGAGGCCGGCGGCTTCGCCGTCTCGGGGAAGGAAACGGGCGACTCGCTCGCGACCCTCGACCGCGAAGCCACGGAGTGCCACGGTTGTCCTTCGGCGGAGGATGTCGTCGGCCGTGACCGCCGCTTCGTGCGCCACCGCGTAGCGCGCCTGGGCGAGGAGGTCAGGTCCGCCCGGAACGATGGGCTGGAGGAGCTCGGGCTCGTCAGCGGCCGCTTCGAGCACGTCGTAGGCAAGCGAGCCGTAGAGACCCGCGAGGTGTGCGGCGCTGCCGACGGGCAGCGTCGGGTAGCGGCGCTCGAGCTCGGCACGTACGGCATCGGGGTCGGCAGCGCCCACGACCGGGGCCGGATGGTGATCCGGTTGCGGGCCCTGGATCGACGCGAGCGCCCGGGTGGCGACGTCGACCCCGATGCGCCGCCACGTCGTGAGCTTGCCGCCAGCGACGCTGATCATTCCAGCTCTGCCCACGGTGATGACGGTCTCTCTCCGGGCCCCGGCGGTCGATGAATCTCCCAGGGGTAGGACACGAAGCCCGGCGAAGGCAGAGCGAACGCGAGTCGGGTCGATGACCTCCGGGACGAGAGAGGTTCCGGCCTCGGCGAGGATCTGCAGGCGGTCGGCTTCGGTCGGCCGCACCGTGGCGGGGTCGCCTTCGAACGGTTCGTCGGTCGTGCCGAGGAGGAGCATGCCGTGCCACGGGATGGCGAACGAGACGCGGCCGCCGGGCAGCGGTGACGTCACGGCTGCGTGCCAGGGCTCGGGGCAGTCGAGCACGAGATGGGCTCCCTTGGAGAGTCGCACACTGGCGGCGGCGTCCGGCTCCTCGAGACGGCGAAGGTGATCGACCCATGGCCCTGTCGCGTTCACGACCGCTCTCGCGGCAATCACGAAGCGCTCCCCCGAGACGACATCGACGACGTCTACGCCGCCGGCCTTCCCGCCCGCGACTCTGAGGCTCTCGACGCGGGCGTAGTTGAGCCAGACGGCGCCCAGGATTTCTGCGGTGCGCAATGCTGCAAGCACGAGCCGGGCGTCGTCCGTTTGGTGGTCGTGGTAGGCGATGTACGTTCGCTTCGCATCGTGGCGAAGGCCGGGCGCCAGCCTGTACGCCTCGGTGGGTTCGAGGCGACCGGTGCGGCCGTCTCTGAACCCCGAGAGAGCCCCGTAGGCGAACACGCCAAGGCGAATCTCGACAGGGCGATGCGGCGTCTCGGCCCCGACCGGGAGGATGAACTGGAGCGGACGCACGAGGTGGGGCGCCACGAGGCGGGCGTTCCAGCGGCGCTCCCGATGGGCCTCGCGCACGAGCTTCACATCGCCCAGCCCGAGGTATCGAAGACCTCCATGGACGAGCTTCGAGGAGGCGCTCGACGTCGCGCCCGCCGCATCTCCGCCGTCGACGAGCGCGACGCGGGCGCCCGCACGCGCGGCCGCCCAGGCCGTCGACGCGCCGATCGCGCCGCCTCCGATGACGAGAAGGTCGAACTTCTCGGTGGCCAGCCGCTCCAGCCGCTCGGCCCGGTTCTGCGTGGCCGTGGTGGGGAGAAGCGCGGCGCGCGGGGAGGTGCTCACGCCCAGCCCCGAGCCCGCTCGACGGCCCTCAGCCAGTCGGCGTACTCGGTCTCGCGGCGGGTCGCATCCCAGGCCGGCTCGACGATCTCGACCGCCCCGCGCAGCTCTCGGAGCGCGTCGCGGCCGCTCCAGAGGCCGGCGGCGAGTCCTGCGGAGAACGCCGCGCCGCGCACCGTCGCCTCGCTGTCTGCTGCCATCTCGACGGGCCGACCGAGTACGTCGGCCAGTGCTTGAACGAACACGCGGTTGGCCGTCATGCCCCCGTCGATTCGGAGCGTCGCGACCTCGACGCCGGCGCCTCGCTCGACCTCGTCCAGCACGGCTCGGGTCTGGAACGCGATGCTCTCGAGGGACGCGCGAACGACGTGCGCGCGGGTCGAGTGAAGCGTGAGCCCGAGGACGGCGCCGCGTGCGGAGGAGTCCCACCAGGGGGCGTACAGCCCCTGGAATGCCGGGACGAAGCGGACACCGCCGGAGTCCTTCACCTCCGCTGCGATGCTCTCGGACGCAGCCGAGTCGGGGATCGCGCGCAACTCGTCGGCCAACCATCCGATGGCCCGGCCCGCGACCGCCATGGCGCCTTCGACGCAGTACTCCAGGGCGCTGTCGGCACTCTGATACGCCGGGCTGGCGAGGAGGCTTGCGCCGGGAGTAGGGCGGGTCGATCCGGTACTCACGAGCAAGAAGGCACCGGTGCCGTACGTGCACTTGGCCTCGCCCGGCGCGAAGCACGCCTGGCCCACGAGCGCCGCCTGCTGGTCACCGATCGTCGCAAGGAGCGGGAGCGACGCTCCGAGCGGGCCGTCGGCGCGCGTGAGCGCGGTTCCACCGGGCTGCGATGTCGGGACGACAGCGGGTAGCACGGAGTCGGGCACCTCGAAGAGCGTCAGGAGCTCGTCGGACCAGGCGAGTCGCTCGGTGTCGAGAAGGAGTGTGCGCGAGGCATTCGTGACATCGGAGACATGCGCGCCACCGTCAGTCGCCCCGGTCAGATTCCAGGCGAGCCAGCACTCGATGGTGCCGGCGGCGAGCTCACCGCGCTCGGCCCGTGTTCGCGCTTCGGGTACCGAGTCGAGTATCCAGGCAAGTTTCGTTGCCGAGAAGTACGGCTGGATCGGCAGGCCCGTGAGCTCGCGTACGCGAGCCTCTGCGCCACGGGCAACGAGTTCCGTGCAGCGGCCGGCCGTGCGCGTGTCCTGCCAGACCAACGCATTCGCGATCGGGAGACCCGTGGCGCGGTCCCAGACGACGATCGTCTCGCGCTGGTTCGTGATTCCCACTCCGGCGACGCGTGCGAGGTCGACGTCGGCGAGGACGTCGCGCGCACAACGGGCGATGGTCTCGAGGATCTCCAGGGGATCGTGCTCGACCTGTCCCGGCTGTGGATAGTGCTGGCGGTGCGGCAGCTGCTGCTCGGCGATCCGCCGGCCGCTCAGATCCACGAGCGCGGCCCGGCTCGAGGTCGTGCCCTGGTCGAGCGCGAGAACGAGATCGGCGGTGATGGTTCCTCCCTGGACGACAGCGCCGACGGTACCGGCTGCGCGATCGCAGCGAAGGCTCGAGCGCTGCGCTCTGGTGCATCCTGAACTCCGAGGCTCACGTACGCTGCTCCGGTGCGCGACCTGAGGCCGCTCTTCGACCCACGCTCGATCGCCGTCCTCGGCGCCTCCGACGACCCGACGAAATGGGGTCAGTGGATCGCTGTCGGCGCGCTCCGCGGAGCCCATCGGCGTGACGTCTGGCTCGTCAACCGCAAGGGCGGACAGATTCTCGGGCGTGAGGCGTTCACGTCGCTCGCGGAGCTCCCCGGTGAGCCCGACCTCGTCGTCATCTCCCTGCCGGAGTTCGCGTTCGAGCAGGCAATCGACGACTCGCTCGCGGCAGGTGCAAAGGCGATCGTCGCGATTACCGCGGGACTCGGGGAGATCGACGACGCCGGCAAGGCGCGCGAAGCTGCCGTCGTCGAGCGCGTCCGGGCCGCCGGCGCCGTCATGGTCGGCCCCAACTGCCTCGGCGTCTACGACGCCGCTGCTGAGCTCGACGTCGGTTCCAACTCGTTCACGCCCGGTTCGATCGGAATCATCTCGCAGAGCGGCAACCTTGCACTCGAGCTGAGTCTTCTTGCCGCCGAGTATGGCGTCGGGGTCTCGCGCTTCACGTCGCTCGGAAACCAGGCGGACATCGAGGCGGCCGAGCTCGTCGAGTCCTATGCCGCCGACGAGAACACGCGTGTGATCGGCGTCTACTGCGAGGACTTCCGTGACGGACGTGCCTTCGCGCGCGCCGGGGCCGCTGCTGTCGCTGCCGGGAAGCAGGTCGTCCTGCTCGCTGCCGGTGGCAGCGAGGCGGGCGCGCGCGCTGCCGCCTCTCATACCGGCGCTCTCTCGAGCGACTCGGCGGCGGTCGAGGCTGCCTGCCGTGCGGCGAGGATCCTTCGCGTTGCGACGCCGAAGGAGCTCATCGACCGGGCGCTCGCGAGCCTCTCTCCGCACCGACCCCGCGGGCGCAGGGTGGCGATCGTCGGGGACGGTGGAGGCACGGGAGTCGTCACGGCGGATCTCGTCACGGCGGCGGGGCTCGATCTCCCCGAGCTCTCCGACCGCCTCAAGTCCAGTCTGACCGAGATTGCGCCGACGGTCATCACGGCCAACCCCGTCGACCTTGCCGGGGCGGGTGAGGTGGACTTCTGGAACTTCGAGAGGGTCCTGACGGCCGTGCTCGATTCGGGTGAGGTCGACTCGGTCGTGTTCACCGGCTACTTCGGCGGCTACAGCGAGATGAATCCGGACTTCGCGCCGAAGGAGATGGAGGTCGCTGCTGCGATCGCCGCAGCCGCGTCGGCAAGCGGACGGCCACTGCTCACGCAGGCGATGCATTGGGGCTCGAAGCCGGCGCAGGTCCTCCGCGATGGTGGCGTGCCCGTCTACCGTGACATCGAGGGCGTCGTCGCAACGCTGGCGCACCTCGTCGAGCAGGGCGAAGGTTCCGCACCCGATGTCTCCGACGTCGGTTCGCCCGCCCCGCCGATCGTCGGTAACGGGTATTTCGAGTCGCGTGAGCTCCTAGCCGCGGGTGGGGTACCGTTCGGTACAGCGAAGCGCGCCGATTCGGTCGAGGGAGCGCGTGCCGCGGCTGCAGAGGTGGGCTACCCGGTCGTGCTCAAGGCGCTCGGCCTGCTCCACAAGTCCGATGCAGGCGGTGTTGCCCTCGGCCTCGCCGACGACGCAGCCGTCGCAGCGGCCGCCACCGATATGCACGAGCGCCTGGCGCCGGAGGGCTACTCGGTCGAGACGCTCGTCGACGCGGCCGGCGGCGTCGAGTTGATCGTCGGCTGCCGGCGTGATCCGCGGTTCGGCCCGCTGGTCCTCGTCGGCCTCGGCGGCGTCTACGCGGAGCTTCTACGTGACGTGCGCCTCGCACTCGCGCCTGCGGGAGCAGACGAGCTCGAGGCGCTGCTGCTCTCGCTCCGGGGAGCAGGGATCCTCACAGGCGCCCGTGGCCGCGCACCCGTTGACGTTCGGGCCGCGGCCGAGGCGGCTTCGGCCCTCTCGCGGGTCGCTGCCGAGCACCCCGAGATCGCCGAGATCGAGATCAACCCGTTGCTCGTGACGCCGGGCGGAGCAGTCGGACTCGACGCTCGCGTCGTCCTCGCCTCCTGAGCCAGTCCTCCAACCCCGGGACGTTCAGCGCGGCGGCTTACGGTACGCCTGCGCGTTCGGGGTCGTCCGCTCGAAGCCGACGCTGCGGTACACACGCCCCGCAGGGTTCGTCGCCTCGGTGATGATCACCCACTCGTCGCAGCCGTGCCCGCCAGCCCAGCGGGCCGCGACGCCGAGCAAGTGTGATGCAAGACCGCGTCGGCGGTGCCCCTCCTCGGTGCCGACGCTCTGGTAGCGCGCCGTCGAGCCGCAGCGGACGATGCCGAGATCGGCTGCAAGCGTCTCACCGGAGAACGCTCCGAAGAACGCCGCGACGCCTCGGTCGGAGAGCGAGCGCTGTGCTTCCATGCGAGCGCGGGCGAACGGCGCGTACCCCGACGGCTCGTGTTCGCCTGTCCGCTCGTTCTCCGCGATGTCGCGTGCGACGAGCTGCTCCCAGTCGTCCCCGTCAAGGCGCCGTACCGTGTACCCGTCGGTAAGCGGCGTCTGTCGGGGCAGCGTCGACGTCGAGAGGACGTCATCGAACTCGAGCTCCACATCGTGTGTGCTCCAGGCCCCGGTGTCGTCCGGCACGCGCACGAGCCCGACGGCAATCCACCCGGCTTCCGGGAAGGCGTCGGAGAAGGTCTCGAGCCAGCGCGCGGCATCGTCGACGGCCGCCGGGTCAGTGACGAAGAGACAGTTGCCCCAGTGGTAGGCCGGGTTGGCCGGCGTCGAAACGACGACATGGTCGCCTCGATCCTCGACGGTCGAACCGCTGTGCTCGAGTACCGCGAGGTCGGTCGCCCAGCCGATCGGAAGCTCGCGCATCCGGTCATGCTACGACCACGGCCTGGTAGCGTCGCGCCCCCCGAGTGAAAGGAACAGACAGTTGTCCGCATTTATGATCACCCGGATTCAGGTGCCCGACTATCGGATGTGGCGGCAGATGTTCGACCAGGATCAGCCGCGTGCCCGCGAGGGGGCGACGTCGGTCTGCGTCTTCCAGTGCGCCGACTAACAGCCCGTGGCGTCTCTGAGCGTTCGGCAAGACTCCGCGAGCCGCTGCGGGCTGAGAGTGGTGAGGTGATGGCGGAACGTTGATCGCGGCAGCGTGTGGATGTTGTCGAAGTTCACAACGCAGTCGGTTGGCACCCCGTCATCCACCGCGGTGAGCTCGAGTTCGGACACGAGGCCCCGCACCGTGCGCGTCAGTGCCGCGACAACTACAGCCCCGATCCGACCGGCGACCGGATCACGCGTGAGGATCAAGACGGGCCTGTCGCCCCCGGGCGTCTCGGCGAACCAGATCTCACCGCGCTGCATGCGACCAGTCCGACCAGTCCTCGGCCGGCCCCCAGTCCGCGATCGCTGCGAGCTCTGACTCGCCCTCGTCCAGTGGCTGTACGACCCACGTCTCGGCGTCGATCTCCGATGCTAGGCGGGTGAGGTGTCGGTGGAGAGCCTCTCGAAGAAGTTCGGATCGGTCGACGCCGAGGCGCTGCGCCCAGCGCTGCGCTTCGGCGGCTCTGTCGTCATCCACCCGGAAGCTCATCATTGTCATACGTTTCACTCTAGCGTATTACACAAACATGTCAATCCCGTAGCTGCAGCGCGTCCACCGCGGATCGAGCGCTGGTATGAGATCAGTAGGACGTTCTCCGATTTCGTACCCCTTCAACGTTGCGTGAGGCGCTACGATCCTGACTCTATGGTCAATCACCCGCAGAGACGATCCCAGGAGGACGCGTGCTCACCCCACTGACCCGCCGCTTCCCACTCCTCGCACTCGGAATCGTTCTGCTGCTCGTCGTGCCTGCTGTTGCCTCCTCGAGCCTGCGTGGCTCGAGCGCTGACGCGAAGGTCCTCCGTGTCGGGACGTCGTTCTACATCTCCTCGCTGAACCCGTTCGTCGGGATCGAGACGAACGACTCGATGGCCTACTCGATGGTCTACCCCCAGCTCGTCCAGTACGTGCCGGGGCCGAGGATCGGGAGTGACTGGGCATCGAGCTGGAAGAGGGGCAACGGCGGCCTCACCTGGACGTTCCGACTGAAGAAGGGCAAGTGGTCCGACGGCACGCCGCTCACGTCGGCGGACGCCGTGTGGACGATCAACACCGTCCTCAAGTACAAGGCCGGCCCTACCTCGTACGTCGCGAGCTCGTATGAGGGCATCAAGGGGGCGTCGGCGCCGGATCCTCAGACCCTCGTGATCTCCTACAGCCGGCCGATCGCCCCTGCGCTCTCGAACCTGTCGCAGACCTACATCCTGCCGAAGCACGTCTGGTCGACCAAGCTCGGGAAGAACGGCAAGGGGCTGAGGGAGTTCCGGCCGCAGGAGAACCTGCCCAACGTCTCCGGCGGCCCCTACACCGTCACGCAGTACCAGCAGAAGGGAACGACCGCGTTCAAGCCCAATCCCAACTTCTACGGACCGAAGTCGAAGTCGGCCGGGGTGGCGTTCACCTACTACACGAACGCGACGTCGTTGGTCGTGGATATGCAACGAGGCAAGCTCGAGTTCATCGACTCGCTACCGTACGGTGCCGCGGATGCTGCGAATCGCAAGCCGGGTACCGAGGTGACCTTCGGCGCCGGCTCACAGGTCACGAACCTCGGCTTCAACTCGAACCCGAAGAAGTCCAAGAATCGAGAGCTTCTCAGTCCACGGCTCAAGGAGGCATTCGAGTACGCGATCCCGCGTCAGCAGATCGTCGACGTCATGTTCAGCGGCCATGTCGAAGCCGTGGGCGAGCATCCTTTCTCCGGCCTCGAAGGCGGAGGGCTGGCTCAACCCCGCGGTCAAGCCCCTGCCCTACAGCGTCGCGAAGGCGAACAAGATCCTCGACTCGCTCGGCTACGAGCGCGGGTCGGACGGGCTCAGAGTCGTCCCCGCCACAGCCGGGAAGCTCGCGCAATCGGAGCACGCGATGAGCTACAGCGTCATCGTGCCGAAGGATCTCGACTTCAACGGCGATCGCCAGTTCGACATCCTCGCGACCGCGTTCAAGAAGATCGGTGTCGAGCTCAATCTGAAGCCGGGCGGTGACGGGGCCCAGGCGTTCGAGCTGATCACCGCCCCGGGCGGCAAGTACCTCACGGCCGACATGTACACGTGGTACTGGCACCCCTACATCGACCCCTCGTTCAACCTCTCGGTTGTGACGAAGGCCGAGTGGTACAACAACAGCGACTCGGGCTTCGACGACCCGCTGTACGACAGCTGGTGGAGGAAGCAAGGTTCCCTCGTGAACGTGAAGGAGCGGCAGGCACTCGTCTGGAAGATGCAGGCCCACCTCGCGAAGAAACGCCCCTACATCCAGCTCGTCGTCTCGAACGCGATTAGCGCGCACGCGCCGAAGTGGACAGGCTTCGAGCCGACGCTCGGCGGATCGTGTAAGTGCTACTTCACCTCGAGACCCTCGCTGCGTGGATCGTGGAGAAGGGAGGTGTTCCGTTCCTCTGCCACCCGTACTGGAGCGGTCTTCGCGCCCAGGACGTGCTCGCGGCGCCGTCGCTCGCCGGGATCGAGATCTGGAACGGCAGCGCCGAGGCGCTGCAGGGAAACGGGCTCTCGACGGTGCAGTGGGACGATGCTCTCCAGCAGGGGCGCCTGCTGATGGGGCTCGCGACCGACGATTGCCACACGCCTGGCGAGGACAGCGGCTTCGGGTGGACTTGGGTGCTTGCGGGCGAGCGATCCGGGCCGGCTGTGATCGAGGCGCTCCGAAACGGGCGCTTCTACGCCTCCTCGGGCCCGAAGATTCGCGACATCGTGATCGAGGAGACGTCGGTGCTCGTTCGCTGCTCGCCGTCGCGATCGGCGCGGCTCCGCTCCGGGCCGTGGGACGGCTGTGCTGTCAACGCCGAGCTCGGGATGGGCAACGGGCGCGGGGAAGAGCGAGAGCGCGACGCTGATGGGCTGATCACGGTGGCCCGCTTCGAGTTCCCCGAGTTCTGGCGCTGGGGGCGTGTCGAGGTCGAGGATGAAAGAGGCCGCCGGGCGTGGAGCAACCCCTTTGTGCTTCAGGGCGAGCTTCCGCCCCGGGTCTGAAACGTGTCGGCGCCGCGTGCGGTCCTGTTCGACTTCAACGGGACGCTCTCGAAGGACGAGCCCCTGCTGCTCCGGATCTACCAGGGCCTGTTCGCGCGATACGGCAAGCCGCTCAGCGACGAGGAGTACTTCGGCCGATTCGCCGGCCTCACCGAGGAATCGATCGTCGGCGGCTGGCTCGGGGTCGACGGGCCGCTGCTCGGCTCGCTGATGACCGAGCGAATCGCCGCCTACGCAGCCGAGGCAGCTGACGGCGCGACGGTGACGGAGGATATGCGCGCGGCCGTCCGCTACGCCGCGGAGCGGGTCCCCGTGGCGATCGTCTCCGGGCCCTTCAGGGCCAAGATCGAGCCCGTCGTCGCCGCGGCCGGCCTGACAGAGCTGATCTCCGCGGTCGTCGCGGCCGACGACGTCGAGCAGGGGAAGCCGCATCCGGAGGGGTACCTTCGGGCGCTCGCCCTGCTCGGCCTCGACGCGGCCGAGGTCGTCGCCTTCGAGGACACGGAAGCAGGCATCGCCGCGGCGACGGCAGCTGGTATCAGGTGCATCGCCGTCCGCGGCACGCTGCCGGACGACCGTCTCGCTACTGCGGAGGAACTCGTCGATGCGATCGACGTTGCTTTCCTGCAGCGGCTGCTGGCCCCCTAGCCCGCGGACGCCGCCCCGAGCTGCTGCGGGACGAGGCGCGACGCGTTCGAGTACACGTCCTTGCGCAGGATCTTCCCGTCCTCGAACGGGAAGATGTCGACCCCGTCCCACGTCAGTGGCACGCCGGTCGAGTGGGTCGCATGCGCGATCCACTCCTGCACGACGAAATCGGTGCCGACGTACGTCGCCCGCTCCTCGAAGCGGAGGTCGGGCCAGTTCGCGAAGATCGCGGCTATGTGGTCGCGAACCGCCTCACCCTCGGCGCGCTCGCCCGCGTTGTGGTTCTCGAACACCATTCCTTCTGCGTGGAAAGCGCAGATCGCGTCGAGGTCGTGCCTGTTCCACGCATCGCCGTAGTCGGCGATGAGATTCGCGAGCGAAGGCATCTGTCCGTCCTCCTTTGGGTCGGCGTCTCGAGCCCGGCAGAGTGCAGGACTCACGAGCCTCTACTGTGCGCCCGGGAGGCACCAGGTGTCAACGAGCGAGTTCCACGACGCTGCGAGTCGCAAGGCTACTCCCGCCCGAGCTCTGCGTCAGGAGAGGTTCGTTCTCTGGTATTATTGGTCGAACGACCGATAATAGCCTATTCGTCAATCGTCAAAGGAGACTCATGAGTGCAGTAGAGACATCAGCAACCTATGAAGGACAGTGCTATTGCGGCGCCGTAAAGCTCGTCGTCACAGGGGCCGCCGTGGGCGAGGGCTACTGCCACTGCGCGTCGTGTCGGAGCTGGTCTGCCGGCCCGGTCAACGCGTTCACGCTCTGGCCGACCGGGTCTGTCGCGGTCACGCAGGGCGCGGATCTGATCGGCGAGTACAACCAGAACGAGCGGAGCTTCCGCCAGTGGTGCACGGCCTGCGGCGGTCACCTGCTGACCCGGCACCCGTTGTGGGATCTGACCGACGTCTACGCCGCCACGATCCCGTCGTACCCGTTCACGCCCGGCGTGCACGTCAACTACGAGTCGACGGTGCTGCCGATGAAGGACGGACTGCCGAAGTTGAAGGACTTTCCGGCCGAGCTCGGCGGCTCGGGCGAGGCGCTACCCGAGTAGGCACGCATCACCCGTCACCCGAGTTGAGGCTTTCAGTCGGAGGAGACGCCGAAGATCAGCCCGAGCGACCGCCGAACGAGCTCGAGCTGCTGCCGCATCAGCGCTGGGTCGTTGAGCGCCCGGGCCAGCACGAACGCACCTTCGAAGGTGACGGTGACGTGGTCTGCGAGCGCGGCTGCATCGATCGGAAACGGCGGTGGGTGGAGCGCGGCGGCTGCCTCGATCTTCTCGGCGAGTCGGCGGCGGTATGTCAAGAGGACGTCCGCGATCACGTCGATCGTGCCGTCGTCGAAGAGCTGCTTCTCGTAGACGTACGAGACGTAGAGGCAGCTCGGCTGCTGCGACACCATCTCCTCGGCTGCATCTTCGAACAGTCTGACAAAGGCGACGATCTGCTCCGCGGGATCGTCTCTCTCCGCCTCGACGCGGTCCATGAACTCTGCGAGGAACGCCACGTCTGCCTCCGCGTATCGCTCGACGAGGGCACGCGCGAGGTGGTTCTTCGTGGGGAAGTGATGGAAGAAAGCACCCTTGCTCGTACCGGCCGCGGTCAGCACGTCGTCGATCGACGTCCCGGCGAGACCCTGTTCGAGGACGAGGCTCTGCGCCTCGTCGAGGATCCGTTCGCGCGTCTGTGCTCCCGCTCGTGACATGGCTCGCTCAACCGTATCTGACTTGCAGACAGACTAGACGGTCTGTTATAAGCATACCGACCAGTCTGTTTGTAGCCGGAAGGAGTGAGTGATGGCGAGTACGATCAGCGAAGCGGTGTCGGTGTCCTTCGACGAACTTGCGGAGAGCATGAGCGGAGTTCTCGTGCGTCCGGGCGATCCCCGCTACGACGAGGAGCGACACGTCTGGAATGGCATGATCGATCTGCATCCTGCGGCGATCGCGTGCGCCGAGTCGACGGACGACGTCTGCGCCGTCGTGCGTGCTGCAGTCGACACAGGCCTACCCCTTGCCGTCCGTGGCGGCGGCCACAACGTCGCCGGCTTCGGGACGGTCGCGGACGGCATCGTCCTCGACCTGTCGTCCCTGAACTCGGTCGTCGTCGACCCGGAAGCGCGACGTGTTCGTGCGGGCGGCGGTGTCAAGCTCCTGGATCTCGACGCTGCGACCCAGACGCACGGCCTGGTCGTGCCGACGGGTCTCGTCAGCGAGACGGGCATCGCGGGTCTCACGCTCAGCGGCGGGCTCGGCTGGGTGCGACGCAACTGGGGCCTGACCTGCGACAATCTCGTCGGCGCAGAGCTCGTCACGGCGGACGGTCGTGTTCTGCACGTCGACGCGGCGAGCGATCCCGACCTCCTGTGGGGCCTCCGCGGCGGGGGCGGCAACTTCGGCGTCGTCACCGAGTTCGTCTTCGACGCGCACCCGCTCGGCCCTGAGGTCGCTTTCCTCTACGCCCTCTATCCGCTCGACCTCGCCTGCCACGTGCTCGCCGAGCACGAGCGGATCGTTCTCTCCGGCGGCGACGAGATCAGCACGGTCGCAGTCCTCGGCCACATTCCACCCCTGGACGACTTCCCGGTCGACATCCACGATGCGCCTTTCGTCGCTCTGCTCGGCATGTACGCCGGTCCGGCCGACGAGGGCGAACGGGCGCTGCGGCCCCTGCGTGAGCTCGGCGAGCTGCTCGCCGACTTCTCGGACCGAATGCAGTACCTCGATGTGCAGAAGATCTACGACGCGGACTACCCCGCGGGGCACCGCTACTACTGGAAGGCGACGAATCTGCCGGCGCTCCCGGACGAGGCCGTCGACGCTCTCGTGGAGCAGATCCGGCGCGCGCCGTCGGGGCACTCGACCGTCGATATCTGGCTCAACGGCGGTGCGATTTCCCGCGTTGCCGCCAAAGAGACCGCCTTCTCCGGGCGCGACGTTCTGTATGTCGTCAACCCTGAGGCGAACTGGGAGGATGCCGCCGACGACGATGCCAACGTCGCCTGGGCGCGGCAGGTCCTGGCATCCGTCGAGACCCATGCGAGCGGCGGCGCCTATCTCAACTTTCCCGGCTTCCTCGAGGAGGGGCAGTCGCTTGTGCGCGCGAGCGTGGGCGGAAACTACGAGCGTCTCGCGCAGCTGAAGCGCCGACTCGATCCGGACAACCTCTTCCGGAGAAACGCGAACATCGAGCCGGGCGTGTAAGGCGCTCCGAGACTCCCGCCAGCCGCCAGCCTCCAGCCGCCCGCGACCGCGGCGGCACCCGTTAGGGTCCGACCACGGTGCCGCCGCTGCGAATTCCCACGACGACGACCCTTCGGGTAGCCGTCGCCTCGGCGCTCCTCGCGTGCGGCGCGGTCGGGTGTGGTGGCGGCGCGACCGGCGAGCCGGACCGGATCGACGGGGTGACGAAGTACGACGCAGCAACGGCAGCGAGGGACATCCTCTCGGACGAGTCGCTCAACAAGGGTGGGATTGCGTACGGCAAGTCGGGGCTCTTCGTCGGCGAGACCGTTGCGGAGACGTTTGACGGGCGCCTGGTCTGGCGCGTCGGGTTCGAGACGATCGACGGCACGAGGAGCGACGTCTGCGTCTGGCTCTGGCTCGCCGGGCGAGACGGCATCAAGCCCGACATCACGTACGTGCTCGACCACTGTCAAGTGCAGTCGGGTGCGTAGGCTGCTCGTGAGCGCAGGACTTGCGCTCGTGATGAGCGGGACGGCGTGCTCGGGCGGGGCACCGACGTATGCCGGGCTGACCGAGACCGAGGCGAGGGAGAGAGCTCTCTCCGCGGGAGCGAGCATTCGAGATTACGGCCAGCTCCGTCTCGGCTCGCTCGCGCACCTCGACGCGCCGAACGGGGAGCAGTACTGGGACGCGACGCTTCTCGACGCTCAGGAGACGAAGCGCGTCTGTGTCCGCCTGAGCAGGAGTGGTGTGAACGTCAGAGACTGCAGTGAGCCGGA
>JBKJVI010000133.1:0-4928 GCA_046590225.1 Gaiella sp.
CGCTCGTCCGACCCTGCGGCGGAAGCGACGCCTTCGTCAGCGCCATCGGCAGCAGCGCCGATCGTCAGGAGCGGATGGATGCCTTCGAGCGCGTTCACCCACTTGCCGGTCTCGTACCCCTTGAACCAGATGGCAGCCGTGTACTCACCCGCCGGAAGATCAGGAACCTCGAACGTCAGCACGCGCAGGGTGCCGAACTCCCCCGGTTTGCCCAGCTCGCCGATCTTGACTAGGCGGGGATCGTCCTCGCCCTGGAGGTGGTCGGCGACTTCGAGTTGCACCAGGTAAATCCGGAGCGGCCCCAGAAACTGCTCGCTTCCCTCTCCAACGTCTAAAGCCACTAGGTCGCCCGCCTGGGCGACACGCTCGCTGAAAGCCGGGTTGAGCTTTGCCTCCGCCGTTGAGGCGAACATCAAGCACAGCAGTGTGACGGCAATCAGACGGCGCATCCTCAGATGATTACACCGCTAGTCCGTCGGCAGTTCCAAGCTGACGCCTTCGGGGGTCATTCCCGCGCACTGGCCCAGGCGATCATCCCCGAGGTTGGAGGAGTCCCAGGCGGCAGGTCGGCGGGCGTGAGCGACCACTAGTTGGTGTCGTGGGTTACAGAGACGCCGTAGCCTCGATTTCGATGAGAAGCCCCGGCAGCGCGAGCCCTGAAACGCCCGCGATCGTCTGGGCTGGGTGGCCTGCTCCTCCTGTCGCTTCGTCGATGCCGCTCGTGATCACCTCGTACTCGGTGGGCGTCGTGGTGTAGATCGTCCTGCGCACGATGTCGTCCCATGTGACGTCGACCTCGCGCATGGCGGTTTCCAGGTTGCGCATCGCTGCGACTGTCTGGGCCCTGAGATCGCCCTCGCCGACGATGTTGAACCCGCCGTCCAGCGCGACCTGGCCTGCGAAGTAGATCGTGCGCGACCCCGTCGCGACGGTGATGTGACTGAAGCCGGGTGCTGGATGAAGAGCGGGCGGATTGAGCAGTTCACGTCCCATGATGACGCCTCCTTCGCGACGATGTACGGGGGCAGGACGCCCCCTCCCTTGCTCGATGTGGAGCCGATTCGTGGAAGCGTCGAGGAGCCTACGTCGGTGCCAGGATCATGCCGAACTGTGCGCAGCCCTCGATTACCCGCGCGATCGTCGCCTCGCTCACTGAGGTCTCGAACGCTTCGGCCTCGTCGACATCGACACCGTACTCGAGGAAGAACCGCTCGAAGCCCTGCGGCTCGAAGCCGCAGATGACCCTGACGTCGTCCGGCCCCTCGTTGCGGAAGGAGTGCACGGTCCCTCGGGGGACGTTCATGTACTCGCCCGGCCCGAGCGACGTCCACGTGTCGTCACACATGACCCCGAGACGACCGGCAGTCACGTAGAAGAACTCGTCGGCATCCTCGTGGTGGTGCGGGGGCGGCCCTGGCACACCCGCCGGCGTCACCACTTCGAGCGCGGCGACGCGACCACCCACCGGCAGCAGCGTCACTCGATGTCCGATGACCCAGAGCGACCTCGCCTCGTTGGCGTCGACCCGCACCGGTCCCACTTCACGATCGAGATCCGTCTTGCTGCGGTTCATAGCGGCCTCCGATATGATGTGGTACGTGATCCGTACCAAATATAGTACTGCTGGCGTACGAGATCTGTCAACTCCGGCGGCGCTCGAGCACGTACCTAGCGTCGTCGGTCGGCTACGTCTCGCGTACGACCTCGGACGGACTGAAATGCTGGCACGCATCCAGGCCGCCGGGCACCCAGAGGTCACCACGGCGATGATCGCGCTCTTCCGGTTCGCCGGCGTGCACCGGCGTCGGCCAGGCGAGATCGCGGCAACCGCACGCCTATCCAAGCAGGCGACCAACGACCTGCTGAGAGAGCTCGAACGCTTGGGCTATCTCGAACGCCACCCAGATCCCACCGACGGGCGCGCCCGCATCATCCAACTGACCAAGCGCGGCCAAGCGCTCGACACAGCCGTGCGAACAGCCGGACTCGAGGTCGAGCAGTCATGGCGGAACCACTTCGACGACAGCCACTGGGCGACGTTCAACAACGTACTCGACACATTGATCGCGATTGCTGAATAGCGTCGGGACAACCCGTCCCAGGACGCTCGCTTCTCGGGTGGCGCGGCGATCGCCTTCGGTACTCGGCGAAGTGCACGAAGTCGTCGCGCAAGCGTCTAGTATCGGTGCGACATAGTTGAAGCTGGATGTCGGCGTCTGAGAGACTCGCTGCTTGTTCAAGGAGGTCGGCTAGTTATCTTCTCGTTCGGTTATCGCGCGATGAGTTTGCCCCATCCTGACCGGTGCTTCGCGTGCTCCGGCCGTTCGAGGGTCGCTGAGCGATGAATCGTCGTGGCCAGCTGCCACAGCTTTCCGGCCGCACGTTCATCACCGACGGCGGGATGGAGACGGTTCTGATCTTCCACGCCGGCCTCGAGTTGCCGCACTTCGCGTCCTTCGTCCTGCTTGACAACGAGCAAGGGGCGGAGGCGCTGCGCGCCTACTACCTGCCATACATCGAGATCGCGCGGGAGCAGGGTGTGGGAATCATCCTCGACACGCCAACCTGGCGGGCGAACCCGGACTGGGGCGCTCGACTTGGCTACTCGCCTGAGGCGCTGGCGGAGGTGAACCGCCGCGGCGTCGCGCTCCTCGAAAAGCTGCGGGCGAGTGGCGGCGAGGAGCCTGCGCTCGTGATCAGCGGCTGCCTCGGCCCGCGCGGCGACGGCTACCGAGCCGAGCACCTGATGAGTGCGGCTGAGGCCGAGCAATACCACGCACCCCAGATCGCGACGTTCGCCGGCACGGCGGCCGACATGGTCACCGCGCTCACACTGACCTACGCGAACGAGGCGGTCGGTGTCGTCCGGGCCGCCGAAGCGGCGGCGATACCAGCGGTGATCTCGTTCACGGTTGAGACCGACGGGCGCCTTCCGAGCGGGCAGCCTCTGCCCGAGGCGATCGAGCAGGTCGACGCGGAGACCGCCGGGGCGGCCGCGTACTTCATGATCAACTGCGCGCATCCGACCCACTTCGCGGACGTGCTCGAGGACGTCGGCCCATGGGTCGACCGGGTCCGCGGACTGCGGGCCAACGCATCGGCAAAGAGCCACACCGAGCTCGACGAGGCCGAGGAACTCGACGAAGGCGACCCGCTCGAGCTAGCCCAGCACTACCGCGACCTCGCTCCACGGCTCCCAAACCTCACGGTCGTCGGCGGCTGCTGCGGCACCGATCACCGGCACGTCGCCGCAATCTGCGCAGCCGTGAAGGCCTGACAGCCTCACCGCACCTCACGGCGGTAGTGGCCGGGCGGCGGAGCCGCCCCCTTCAGGGGTCTTGAGCGAGCGAGAAATCCGCTGCTGCGGATTTTCGCTCTGCGAGGAAATGTGCACCTTGCAGGGCAGCTTTCGAACCTCGCTCTGCCCTGAGGCTGTCTCAGGGCCGGCGCAGCCGAACCTGAAATCGGGCGGCATCCCAAGTTCGCGTTGCGCCGCTCTGGCCAGCGCGCTAACCACGCCGCAGCTTGTCGAGCAGCGCCAGATGTTTGATCACCTACCGAAGGCTCGGGACAGGAGACCTGCGCGGCTGCGCGTCGCGGTCTTGGCGAAGATGGACTTGAGGTGGTCTTGCACGGTGTGCTGCGACACGAAAAGCTGAAGGGCGAGCGTCTTCGTGTCAGTTCCAGTCGCGAGCTGCTCGAGTACTTCGGTTTCCCGGGCGGTCAGGCCGAAGGCCCGCCCGAACAGGTCGAGCCGCTCAGCCGGTGAGCTCTCCTCCATGGTCACGGCGATGTTCCGCAAGTGGTGTGCTTGGGGCCCGCTGATCCGGGCGGCGCGGACGGTCACCCACAGGCCGTCCGAGAGGTGGACTCGCGCGGTAGCGGGGTGGTTGTCGACGCCTCTCTCGACGGCGAGCAGTTGGGCTGCGACGTTGTAGGCGCTTGCGGGGATAGGCGGCTGGCTGTCTGTCCGAGGCAACAGCGTCCGCAGGTAGTCGTGTGCGTCCGGAGTCTGCCCGAGCACTCGCAGGTCCGACGAAAGGAGCAGTACCACCGGGCCGGCGTGAACATGATCCTCCGAGCCAGCGGAGGTGAAGCAGGCAGCCTGCGAGTGCCGCAGGGCTCGGGTGAGTGGCTGGACGAGTTCGGCCAGGAAGGCGGCGTCATCCGGGCTGAACGGGCCACGGGGCGCGTCTCTGAACAGCTCCAAAAAGCCCCAGCAGCCGTGCTGGTCGGCGAACACGACCGAAGCGACGTCGCCGACGCCGTGGACTTGCAGGAACTCGCGCCATACCAGGCTCTGGCCGAGATCGCCGCCGGTTTCGGCGTGCAGCAGTGCGACGTGCGTCCTTCCCAGTCCGGTCCAGCGGTTGAGCGCGGTGCCGTACTTGAGCAGGATCTGGCGTGGCAGTTCGCTGCGCCACGGGACGTCGGCCACGGGAGCGACACCGACCCAGGTCAGTGGGTCGGTCAGCAACCAGGCGTAACTGTCGAAGCTGACGACCCGGCCGATCTCGTCGAGGACTTGCGCGCGCAGGTCTCGCGCGTCGAGGTCGGCCTCGCACAGGCGTCGCACCTTCGCCGCCGCGAGCGAGTCAGCCATGAGCCGTCAGTAGGCGACAATTTCCCAGATTTCTGGGATATGCCGCGGAACGAGCCATCCCTACCGTTGGAAAGCCAACTCTCCCATCGAAGTTATGGAGCCGTCATGACGACCCTACACATCGAGCACCCGATCACCGACTTCACTACCTGGAAGGCTGCGTTCGACCAGTTCGCCGCGGCCCGCGCACAGGCAGGAGTGCAGAACGAGCGCATCCAGCAACCCATCGACGACGACCAGTACGTTGTCATCGACTTAGGGTTCGACACTGTCGAGCAGGCGCAGAGCTTCCTCGCATTCCTCGAAGCCAGCGTGTGGTCATCAC
>JBKJVI010000143.1:0-8375 GCA_046590225.1 Gaiella sp.
CGGCCGTTGACCGTGTAGAAGTTGTTCGTGCCGTCGCCGTCGGTGTCGTAGCCGTTCATCACCATCACGAGCTCCTGCGCCGGGGCGCGCGGCTCCTTCGGGTCGATGATCAGCGCGCCGTACAGCCCCTTGTGGATGTGCTTCTTGAGCGGCGTCGCGTGGCAGTGGTAGAGCTGCATGCCATACGGCTTCGCCTCGAACTCGTACGTGAAGCGACCGCCGGGTGGCACGATCTCGAAGACCCCGTCCATGTTTGTCGGGTGGATGCCATGGAAGTGAATCGTGTGTGGATGCGAGCCGGCGTTGAGGAAGTTGACGCGGAGGGTGTCGCCCTCGGTCGCCCGGATCACCGGGCCCGGAACGGTGCCGTTGTACGTCCAAGCGGGGAAGAAGACGCCGGGCGCGATCTCGATCTCCTTGTCCACGGCCGTGAGCGTGTATTCGCGGACGCGGCCCGGCTTGTAGGGCAGAGCCGCGGGAGGATAGAGCAGCGTATCGAGGTCGTTTGGCCCGCCGACAGCGGGTGCGCCCTCGCCGATCATGGCTGCATGGCCCATCGCGGCGTGCGCAGCTGCCGAGTGGTTTGGGTGCTCGCCTCCGGCAGCCTGGGCCGGCGTGTCCAATCCGTACCGCGCCGCGAAGGGAACTGCCGCGAGCGGAGCTGCTGCTGCCAAGAGTCGTCTGCGGGTGAGATGATATTTAGCCATTACTAATTCCCAATCGCAGTGTACGCTATATCACGATCATGGTGGAGGCTGACAAGGAGCTGACGAGCGCGGTCGAGGACTACCTCAAGTCCGTCTACGCGCTCGAGGTCGAGGGAGGGCGTGCCACGACATCGGCACTCGCCGAGCGGATGAGCGTCAGTGCCCCCTCGGCGACGGCGATGATGAAGCGCCTCGACGAGCTCGGTCTCGTCGAGCGGGCCCCATACCACGGCGTCACGTTGACCAAGAAGGGCCGTCTCTGCGCCCTCGAGGTTCTCCGGCACCACCGGCTGCTCGAGCTCTATCTCGCCGATTCGCTCGGGATGTCGCTCGATGAGGTTCACGCCGAGGCCGACCGGCTCGAGCACGTGCTCTCGGAGAATCTCGAGGCACGAATCGACGCCGCGCTCGGCTACCCGACGCACGACCCCCACGGCGACCCGATCCCCGACAGCTCCCTCCGGATTCCCGCGAGCACGTCCCGCTCGCTCGTCGACCTCCACCTGGGCGACACCGCCACGGTCGCCCGGGTTCCCGACGGCGACGCCGCGTTGCTCCGCTATCTCTCCGAGATCGCGATCGTCCCCGGACAGGAGCTCGAGATGATGAAGGCCGCGCCGTTTGGGGGCCCGCTCACCGTTCGTACCGGAACGGGTGAGCACGCGATCGCCCGCGAGCTTGCAGCGACGGTAGGGATCGAATCGTCTCTTTCTACTGACGCCTAGAGCTACTGACGCCTAGATCGCGTCGGGTTGTCTACCCTGCGGGACATGGCGACGGAGAAGCTCTGGGGTGGCGAGACCGAGAAGGCGGTTGCGAACTTCCCTGTTTCGGGTGAGCCGATTCCGGCGAGTGTGGCGCACTGGCTCGGCCGCATCAAGGGTGCTGCGGCGCGCGCGAACGCCGATCTCGGGCTCCTCGATTCGGAGATGGCAGTTCGAATAGCAGCGGCCGCGGATCGGGTAGCGGCGGGCGAGTTCGACGACCAGTTCCCGATCGACGTCTTTCAGACCGGCTCGGGGACGAGCTCGAACATGAACGCCAACGAGGTGATTACGGCGTTAGCGGGCGAGGGGGTACACCCGAACGACCACGTCAATATGGGCCAGTCGTCGAACGACGTCTTCCCATCCGCCGTGCATCTGGCGGCGCTCGACCTCGCCGTGAACGACCTGCTTCCCTCGATGGAGACGTTGGCGCGATCGCTCGAAGCGAAAGCCGCGGAGTTTGACGACGTGATCAAGTCGGGTCGTACGCACTGGATGGATGCCGTGCCGGTGACACTCGGCCAGGAGTTTGGTGGCTATGCGGCGCAGGTACGCCAGGGAATCGCGCGTGTGCAGGACGCCATCCCGCGGCTCGGTCAGATCCCGCTCGGCGGCACCGCCGTTGGCACCGGGATGAACACCCATCCCGAATTCGCGGAGAAGGTCCGTGCTCTCCTTCATGCCGAAACCAACCTTCCGATCTCTGCCCCGGCCGATCCGTTCGAATCGCAGGCGGCCCGCGATGGCCTCGTGGAGCTATCCGGCGCTCTGAAAGTGGTAGCCGTGAGCTACACGAAGATCGCGAACGATCTCCGTTTCCTCGGCTCGGGCCCCCGCGCCGGGCTCGCCGAGATCTTCCTACCCGAGTTGCAGAAGGGCTCCTCGATCATGCCGGGCAAGGTCAACCCGGTGATCCCCGAGGTGGTGACGCAGGTAGCGGCCCAGGTGATCGGGAACGACGCGGCGATCACGATCGGCGGCATGAACGGCCACTTCGAGCTCAACGTCTACGTTCCGTTGATGGCGCGCAACCTGATCCAGTCGATCACGTTGCTCGCGAGCGCCTCGCGCCTGCTGGCCGAGAAGTGCGTCGACGGGATCGAGGCGAACCGGGAGAAGTGCGCGGCGTATGCCGAGCTGACGTTGTCGGCGGCGACGGCACTCAACCCGCATATCGGGTACGACAAGGCGGCGGAGATCGTGAAGACGGCTGCCGTGAGCGGGCGGTCGCTGCGTGAGGTGGCGCTCGAGGCAGGTGTGGAAGCGAGCGTTCTGGACGAGGCGCTCGACTACCACGCGATGGCGAAGCCGCACGGCTGAAGCCTCTGCTGCAACCCCGGGCCTGCACAACGAAGGCCTTCACTTGACACCGTCGAGCTCAAGGGGGATGCTCCAAAGCACCGTTTCGTTCGCAAACCAGGGGGCGATTATCGTGAAGAAGCATCCGCGCCGGTCGACGGTCGTCGGCCTTGGGGCTCTGATCGCCATTCTGATCATGGCGGCACTCGCAGGAGCTGCGGGCCGCTCGGAGCCCACCGTCGTTCCGAACTTACGTTTCCCGGTGCTCGACGAGGAGAGCGAGCACCAGCTTCTCGAGCGCGACCTCGCGTTCGAGAGTCGCAAGACGGCAGGCGACGTCCAGCTCGGGATCGGTGAGGCTGGGCAGCTGCGTGGGGCTGCCGCGAGATCGGCCGCCCAGGCGAGGAAGGCTGCGCGCAAGGCACCCCCGAACGGTCCGGCAACGTTCGCGGGCGATTGGTCACCCGCGGGGCCGGCCCCGATCGCCGAGATCCCCCGAACGACCCCGACGTTCTTCGCTTCCATGAACGGGCGCATCGGTGCGCTCGCAATCCTGCCGAATGGCCGCTACGTCCTCGGCGGCGCGCAGGGTGGCGTGTGGACGCGCGACTCCGACACGTCGTCGTGGGTTCCGCGGACGGACGGGCTTCCGTCCCTTGCCATCGGCGCCCTGGGTGTCGCGGCGAACGGAACGACGATCTACGCGGGAACGGGCGAGGGTGCGATGTCGGGCGACAGCTACGCTGGTAACGGCGTGCTCCGTTCGACAGACGGTGGTACGACCTGGGCGCACGTCTCGGGCGACTACTTTGTGGGCGTCTCGATGTCCCGTATCGTTGTCGATCCGTCGAACGCCAATCACCTTTACGCAGCGGTGCTGCGCGGCCGGGCCGGTGCCCGGCGCGTGACGCCGCCGATCCACTCCCGGTACGGCATCTGGGAATCTTCTGATGCCGGCGTGACGTGGAAGCTGCTCCGAGAGGTAAGCGAGGTGAACGGAGCCTCCGACCTGGAGATGGATCCACAGAACCCGAAGACGCTGTTCGCGAGCTTCCTCGGCGACAAGATCTACAAGTCGACGAACGGCGGAGCGACGTGGTTCCCGATCATGACCGGGTTGCCCGCCGCCGACTATTCGGTCGAGCGCACACGCTTCTCGCTCGGCATCTCGCACCCGAGCGGCCCGAGCGCCACGCTCTACGCCGGCTTCGGCTATGACGGCCAGCCCTCACGCGTCTGGAAGTCGACGAATGCAGGCTCGAGTTGGGCTGTCACCGCCGACGGTGTCGGCGAGGACTCGGTCCTCGATTACTGCGCCGAGCAGTGCATCTACGACAATGTGATCGAATCCGACCCGACCAACCCGAATGTCGTCTTCGCCGGTGGGCAGTTCAACTACTCGATCGGCTCGGGCGGCATCTACCGCTCGGACGACGGGGGAGCGACCTGGAAGAATCTGGGCTACAACCAGCACCCGGATTTCCACGCGCTCGCGTTCAACCCAACCAACTCCCAGAAGATCGTCGTCGGCTCCGACGGTGGTGTATGGAGAAGCTCGAGCCAGGGCGGCCGCCAGGATCCAGGCGCGCCGCTGAGCGCAGCGACGTGGGTCTCCCTGAATCGCGGCGGTCTCCAGATAGCTCAGTTCACGTCGATCGCGACGAACCCGTCGCTCGTCGACGCGGGCGTCCCGTTCCCCGAAGGCGACTGGGGCGGAACACAGGACAATGGGACGATGACGAACTTCGGTGGGACGTGGTTCGATGTCGCCTCGGGCGACGGCGGGCAGGTCCTTGTCGATCCGACGGACTACAACTACGTCTATGGCACGTATTTCGGCGTTAGTCCCTACCGATACACGGACGGTGGCGGCGTCTTCACGAACCAAACCATCACGTCCGGAATAGACACGTCCGATCGTTCGGACTTCTACGTGCCATGGACGCTGAACCGGGACGAGCCCTCGCAGCTCTTCCTCGGCACCTATCGCGCCTATCGAACCGACAACGCGAAGGCTCCTGCAGCGGGAGCGGTGAAATGGAAGGCGATCAGCGGTGACCTGACGGGCGGTTGTACGGGGACGGCGCCGAACGGTGCCCGAACGTGCGCTCTCTCGGCCTTCGGCCTCGGCGGTGGGCAGGGGCTCTACGCAGGGTCGCTCGATGGGTACGTCTGGGTCAGCCCTGACGCCCAGGCCGCCGACACCCCGTCGTGGCAGCGCGTCGGTGCCAACAAGCTTCCGAACCGACCCGTGCAGGCGATCGAGGTCGATCGGAGCAACTACCGGATCGCGTACGTAGCCTACGGCGGGTTCTCCAAGGCGACGCCCGGCCGGTGGGGTCACGTCTACAAGACCACCGACGGCGGAGGTAGCTTCGCCGACATCAGCCAGGGTCTCCCGGACGTGCCCGTTAACTCGATCGTCCTCGATCCGTCGTACCCCAACACCCTCTATGCGGGGACGGATGTCGGACCGTACGTGACCTATGACGGTGGCGGGACGTGGCAGTTCATGGGCGGCGCGAGCTTCCCGATCGTCGCAGTCCACCAGCTCGATCTCGACCCGGCTCACGGCTCCCTTCTCGCCGGAAGCTACGGTCGTGGTGCATTCGCGCTCGAAGACCTCGCGCCACGCCCAGCGCTCCAGATCTCGAAGGTCGACGCGGGTCTCCCCGTGGGGCCGAAGAGCACCGTCACTTACACGCTGACGGTGAAGAACATCGGTTCGGGGCCGGCGACGAACGTGGTGGTCACGGATCCGCTGCCCGCCAACACGTCGCTCGGCACGATTGCTGACGGCGGTACATCGACGGCCGGCGTCGTCAAGTGGGTCTTGCCCAAGCTCGCTCCGGGCGAAGCTCGCGACCTGCACTTCAGCGTCAGCATCTCCGATGCACTGAAGAAGAAGGTTTCGTCCATCGTCAACGACGGTGTCAAGGCGGTGTCTCAGGATGGGCCGTTCACCACTGGCTCACCCTTTATCACGCCGCTCGCCGATCCGTACGGCGTCAAGCTCGCGCCGGCATCGCAAACCGACGGCGCACGGCTTGGCGGCAGTGTTACCTACAAGGTGACTGTCACGAATGTCGGCTACCTCGACGACGCGTACGCACTCTCGACGTCGGGTGGGACGTATCCCGTGTCGGCGCTCGCCTGGCCAGCCTGTACGACGCCGATCACCACGACAGGAAGCCTCACGCCTGGAGCAAGTCGGGACGTCTGCGTCAGAGTCACGGTTCCGAGCGATGCGGCGAACGGCGCGACCAGTACATCGACGGTGAAGGCAGTCTCGACTGGCAGTCCGTCGCAGAGTGCAGCGGGGACGATCACGACGATCGCGATCGCGGCGGATACCCTTGTCGTCGACGGCGACGGTAACGCTCCGGATGTGGCGTCCAACTACACCGCAGCCTTGACGGCGGCGGGGATTACGAGTTACAGCGTCTGGGATCTCGCGCTTGACGCGACGCTGCCGCCCAACTACCTCAAGGCGTTCAAGAACGTCGTCTGGTTCACCGGCAACACCTACCCAGGTCCGATGGGTCCTTACGAGGCCCAGCTGGCCTCGTTCCTCGACGGCGGAGGCAGCTTGTTTGTCTCCGGGCAGGACATCCTCGACCAGGCAGCCGGCACGACGCCGTTCATGCACGACTACATGCACGTCGACTGGGACGGAACCGAATCTCAGAACGACATCGCAACCGACTTCGTGACGAGTGTCTCGGGTGCGACGCTGACTGATGGGATCGGTGCGATCCCGCTCGATTTCAGCGTTCTCGGTGCACCGTTCATGGATCAGATCACACCGGTCGGTCCCGCCGTCGGCATCTTCACCGACGACGAGGACGCGTTCGACGCGTTGCAGTTCGACGGAACCTACAGGGTCGTCTTCCTCGCATTCCCGTTCGAGGAGTACGGCACGGCGAACGACCGCTCTGACCTCATGGCCAGGGTGTTCGGCTTCTTCGCCGCTCCGTAGGACGAGGCTCGAAATCCGACGACAGAAGTGGGCGGGGTCGGCAACTTGCCGGCCCCGCCCCTTCCCCGAAGAGGGGATCGTCCCGCCCAATCGGTCAGCTAGGGAGCAGCACAATCCCGCTGTGGACCGCGGAGCCGGACAATCCCGAGACGCCACCGCACGCTCACGTTCGGCGTGCTGCAGCGTCGTAGCCGAACCCCGTCGAATCGGATCAGAAACCGGCCCCGTGGGCCGACTTTGACAGAACGCTCGAGCGTTCCCGAAGGGCGCGACAGGCGGACAACCACGCGCTCACCGGGGGTGAAGCGTGTACCGGCGATAGTGAGGGGCGCATCGGCGACCACGGCGATCCACGGTCCGTTCGGGATTGGCGTTGGCTCACCCGTACCGGCCTGGGAGACAGAGCCCGTCGTCGCAGCGGCTACCGCAACGGCAAGGACAGCGACCGACTTCGACAGAACCATCACAGCACCGTAGCGAACGTTCGTCTCGATCCCGGCTCGGCGGAGACGAGTACGCTCCGTGGCGTGCGATCAGCGGTGCTCACCCTCGTCCTCGTAGGGGCTCTAACGACGGGCACGGCGTGGCCGGCTGACTCGAGCGGGGTCCGGGGCGTCCTCTATCGCGGGCCGGTCACGCCCGTCTGTCGTGAAGGGGTTGCGTGCGACGCGCCTGCAGTCGGCGTGACCGTTGTCTTCTCACGATCGGGGTACGTATATCGTGTGCGCACCGGTGCGGGCGGCCGGTTCTCGATCGCCCTGAAACCCGGCGTGTATGGCGTGCGCATCGCGCCGGCGCCGACCATCGGTTCGGGCCTCGCGCCTCGTACCGTGCGTGTCCCGGTTGAAGGGTGGGCACGCATACGGCTGACCGTCGACACGGGCATCCGATAGGGGACGCTCGAGCGGAGCGCGTCAGTACGCGACGACGCCGACGCCCGAGTCAGCGGCGTGCTTCTGCTCGTCGGCGCGGTAGCTCGAGCGGACGAGCGGCCCCGCGAAGACCGAACCGAAGCCGAGGGCCTCGCCCTGCTCGCGCAAGAAGCGGAACTCGTCGGGATGCACCCAGCGGTCGATCGCGACGTGCTTGCTGGACGGTTGTAGGTACTGGCCGATCGTGACCACGTCGACGCCGTGCGCGCGTAGCTCGCCCATCGTTTCAACGATCTCGTCGTTCGTCTCACCGAGACCGGCGATCAGCCCGGTCTTCGTCAGCACGGGGTAGTCGGCGACGACCTTCGCGCGCCGAAGGAGGTGAAGGGCGCCGTCGTAGCTCGCCTTCGCACCCCGCATCCTCCGGTGCAGGCGGCGGACGGTTTCGATGTTGTGGCTGAAGACCTCTGGTCGCGCACCCAGCACGGTTGCGAGTGCACGTTCCTCGTCACCGAGGAAATCGGGCGTGAGGAGCTCCACCGTGCACTCCGGCAGCTTCGCCTTCAACGCCCGGGTGACGGCCGCGAAGTGGCCGGCACCCCTGTCCTCGACGTCGTCGCGGTCGACAGAGGTTACGACGACGTGCTTGAGGCCCATCTGCGCCGCGGCCTGCGCGAGTCGAAGCGGCTCGAGCGGGTCGGGCGCGTGCTCGGGCTTGCCGGAGTGGACGTAGCAATAGCGGCAGGCGCGA
>JBKJVI010000126.1:0-3182 GCA_046590225.1 Gaiella sp.
CCTGGCTGAAGCGAAACGCCACCACAACACACGCGCCCGGTGCCAGGCTTCCATCCACAGGCAGGACCGCGCGGGCGCTTCAGCCCGTCAGGCGCATTCGCGCCCGTGTAGGTTTTCGGGCGTGGAGCACCGCACCGCAGAGGAGCTGACAGCCGCCCTCGCCGGGATCCAGCAGTCGCCTGCGACCGCCGGCACGGTCGAGCTGATCGTTCGCCGACCCGCCGAGGACGAGCGCGAGGTGCTCGACGAATGCACCCTCGATCTCGAGGTCGGCCTCGTCGGGGACGCTTGGCTCGCCCGTGGCAGCAAGGCGATGCCGGACGGCTCGGCCAACCCCGACGCGCAACTGACGTTGATGAACGCCCGCGCAGCCGCGGTAATCACCGGGACGACGGACCGCTGGCCGCTCGCGGGCGACCAGCTCTACGTCGATCTCGACCTCAGCGTCGAGAACCTCCCGGCCGGGACGCGGGTCGCCGTCGGCGAAGCCGTTGTCGAGGTGACGCCGGAACCGCACACCGGGTGCGCGAAGTTCAGTGCCCGCTTCGGCACGGAGGCGCTCAAGTTCGTGAACAAGTCTCCGGGCCGCGAGCTCCGCCTTCGTGGCGTCAACGCCCGCGTCGTCCAGCCTGGCACGGTGCGCGTCGGCGACGCGATCAACAAGCTGTAGAGCCCCCGGGCTCGGAAGAACGCGTCTCGCGCCCAGCGAGGAACGACGCCCCACCGCTGCCCGAGACGAAGCTCTTCTCCGCCAGCCAGCCGCCGTCCACGGGGAGAGCCACACCGGTCACGTAGGACGCCATGTCGCTTGCCAGGTAGAGCGCGGCCGACGCGACGTCGCTCGTCTCGCCGTAGCGCGCAAGCGGGACGGAGACAGCGAGCTCCCCCTCGAAGCTGTCGTCGGAGAAGTACTGCTCGGTCATCGGCGTCCGGATCACGCCGGGACAGAGGGCGTTGACGCGAATCCCCGCGGAGGCGAGATCGCGGGCAAGGCTCTTCGTCAGGCCCACGATCCCGTGCTTCGCAGCCGAGTACGCCGGGCGATGGGAGAGTCCGATCAGCCCGCCCACCGAGGCCAGGTTGACGATTGAGCCGCCGCCGGTCTCTCGCATTCTCCGAGCCACCGACTGGCAGCAGTAGAACGTTCCACTGAGGTTGATCGCGATCACGTTCTCCCACTCCTCGGCGGGCATCGTGTAGACGTCGCCGATCTCACGGACGCCTGCGCAATTGACGAGGATGTCGATCCGCCCGAGTGCGCCCGCCACCTCCTCGAACGCCTCGTCGACCGCTGTCGCGGAACGGACATCCACCTCGGAGAGCACCGGCTCGTGCGCGCCAACCGCGACGAGTTCCGCGACAACTGCCGCTCCCGCCTCCCGCGAGCGATCGAGAACCGCGATCCGCGCTCCCTCGGCAGCAAAGCGCAGCGCAATCTCGCGGCCGATGCCGCTGCCGGCCCCTGTCACCACGGCGGTCCTGTCGGTCAGGAGCATCTCGTCCTCGCGTTCTGCATTGGCGCCATCTTCTCAGTAGCATCGCGCATGTGCAGATCTCGGAGCGTCAGGCAGCACCCTGGGCGGTCACCGGCGCACGCCACGGTGGGATCACGGTCTCGGACATGGACCGCTCGCTCGAGTTCTACTCCGGCCTCATCGGCCTCGAGCTCGTCTGGCGTGGAGAGCTTCCCGCCACCGTAATCGGCCGCATCGTGGGCGTTCCCGAGGCCACCGGGTTCGACGTCGCGTTCCTGCAGGTCCCCGGGAGCGAGACCCAGGTCGAGCTCGTCGAGTATCTCGGCGTCAGTAAGGAGTCGGGCGCCGGCTCGCCGTCCCAACACGGCACCGGTCACTTCTGCGTCTTCGTCCAGAACATCCAGGAGCTCTACGACGATCTCGCCGCGAACGGCGTTCGCTTTCGCTCCGACGGCCCGGTCGAGATGACGACCGGGCCGAACAAGGGCGGCAAGAGCCTCTACTCGCTCGACCCCGACGGCTATGTCTTCGAGTTCCACGAGCGCTCGCCCCATGTCACAGGCTGACGCGCCCACCCTGCAGGGAAGGTCGCCAGAGCAGCCACCTCTCCTCGAGCAGTACCGGCGGATGCTCCTGATCCGCATCTTCGAGGAGCGCGCCGCGGAGCTGTTTCGGCAAGGCGTGATCTTCGGGACCGCTCACAGCTGCGTAGGGCAGGAGGCGATCGCGGTCGGCGCAGCAGGAGCGATGCGCGAGACGGACTACCTCGTTGGCCACCATCGCTCCCATGGGCACCTGATCGCGGCGGGTGCCGACATGCACCGGATGATGGCCGAGATGTTCGGCAAGCGGACGGGTTACTGCAAGGGGCTCGGCGGCTCGATGCACATCGCCGACCTCTCCCTCGACATTCTCGGTTGTAACGGGATCGTCGGTGCCGGTCTACCTCACGCCTGCGGCGCGGCGCTGACGGCGACGCTGCGGGGCACCGGACAGGCGACGGTGGCGTACTTCGGGGACGGCGCCGCGGGCCAGGGGGCGGCACACGAGGCGATGAACCTGGCCGCGACCTGGAAGCTGCCCGTCGTCTTCATCTGCGAGAACAACCAGTTCGCTCTTTCGGCCGACTGGCGGACGCAGAGAGCGGTTGATGACCTTGCAGGGCGCGCGGTCGGGTACGGGATGCCGGGCGAGATCGTCGACGGCAACGACCTGCTTGCCGTGGAGGACGCCGTTGACCGAGCTCTCGACCTCGCCCGTGCGGGCGGCGGACCGACTCTGCTCGAGATGAAGACGTTCCGCCGCATGCAGCACTCGATGCGCGCCAACCTGCCCGACGTACGGGATGCCGCCGTGGTCGACGAGTGGGAGGCGAAGGACCCGCTGCCGCGGTTCGCGACGTACCTGCGCTCACTCGGAGAGCTCGACGACGAACGGGAAGAGCGCATGCAGCGCGACGTCGCCGCGGAGGTCGAGGCCGCCGTCGAGGAAGCCCTCGCCGACGAGGACGCGAGCGTTGACGATCTCATGCCCGCCGTCTTCGGGCCACACCGCAGCTATCCGGAGCCGCCTGAGCCGGCCGCCCGCGAGCTCGGCTTCGTCGCCGCGATCCGCGAGGCACTCGACCTCGAGCTCGAGGCCGATCCCGACGTGATCGTGATCGGCGAGGACATCGGCCGCGTCGGTGGGCTGTTCCGGGCTACCGAG
>JBKJVI010000200.1:0-6893 GCA_046590225.1 Gaiella sp.
GGTGATCATCCCACTCGGTGACAAGGACCGCTGGAATGCGTCCGATCCCGCCGACGACGGACAGTTCAAGAAGTACTACGAGAAGCCGGAACTCGCGGGCCTCGTGAACTTCCTCTACCCGCCGCTCGTCGACACACCGACCGAGAATCGTGGCGACCTCGTGGCGGTGCTGCTCACGGGTGTGAAGCTCGCTGATGGGTCGAGATTCACGTACACGGGCGACACTCCTGCGGATCTGCTTCGGCTCAACACCGCCGTTGCCCCGACCGCGAGCCCGAAGGCGTTGGGCGTGCTAGCGGGTGATCCTCAGGGGTTCCCGAACGGCCGTCGTCTCGCCGACGATGTGACCGACATCGAGCTACGAGCTGTCGCGTGTGGGTACGGCTCGTTCCTTGCCGACCCCATGGTTGTGGGCCTGTGCAATTTCACACCGAACAACCTGATCGGTGACGGCCTGCAGAGCCCATCGGCCCCGCAGGAGACAGACGCAAACGAGAACGCGTTCCTGCCTGCGTTCCCGTATGTCGCAAAGCCGAACAACGGCTACGACCACACGGGCCACCGTTAACCCGTGAATGAAGGAGGGAGAATCCAATGAGACATCGCACAAAGTTCCTCGCCGGCAGCACCGTCGCTATCGCGCTGCTTGCCGGGGGACTGCTCGGTGGGCTCTTCGCCGATGCTCCCTCCGCCGGCTCCACGGCCGTCGTGCCGCCGCAGGCGATCTCGGAGAGTGCGCTCTCCGGGATCGCCCAGGGCGGGACGGAGGCAACGGTGGAGAAACTGGAGGCCGGTCTCGCGACGTCGCCCGACGATCCGAAAGCACTCGCGACGCTTGGGCTCGCCTACCAGGTGCGCTGGCGTGAGACCGGCGATGCGTCGTACCTCCCGCGCTCGCGGGTCGCGCTGATGGCTGCACTCGCCGCCCGCCGCAACGATCCGACCGCGACACTCGGCCTCGGCAACCTGGCCCTGATTCGCCATGACTTTTCCGGAGCGCTCGTCATCGGTGAGAAGGCTCGAAGGCTCGCGCCCTACTCAGCCCGGCCGCTCGGTGTCATCGGAGACGCCGAGATCGAGCTGGGTCGATATCCCCGCGCGTTCAAGAGCTTCGAGCGGATGGTGTCAACGAAGCCCAACCTCGCGTCCTACGCTCGGATCGCCTATGCACGTGAGCTGAGCGGCGACACCGTGGGAGCGCTCGGTGCCATGAATCTTGCTCTCGACGCGTCGGGCGGGCAGCCCGAGGCGACCGCCTGGGTCGAAGTGGAGCTCGGCAAGCTCGAGTTCGGCCGCGGCCGGTCGACCGCCGCTGACAGGCACTACCGCTCTGCCCTCGCCATCGTCCCCGGCTACGTCTACGCACTGGAGCAGCGGGCGAGGATCGAGGCAGCCCGCGGTCGTCCCGGACGTGCCATCGAGCTCGCGCGTCGAGCCTCCGATGCGCTCCCGTTGGCGCAGTTCGTGGGCCTTCTTGGCGATCTCCTCGAGGACCAGGGCCGAACGGCGGAGGCGAAGCGCCAGCAGGAGACCGTAGCGGCGATCGACCGCCTTCTCGTCGCTGGTGGTGTGAGCGTCGACCTCGAGTCCGCCGTGTACCGCGCAGATCATCTGATCGAACCGGCCAGGACCGTCGAGCTCGCGCGCAAGGCCCGGGCCGGACGGCCGTCGATCTACGGCGATGACGCTCTTGGCTGGGCGCTCGCGCGCGCCGGGCGTTGCGAGGAGGGCGTGACCTGGTCGGAGCGATCGCTTCGGCTTGGAACGCGCGATGCGCTGCTCTGGTTCCACCGTGGCTACGCGGCAGGATGTTCCGGCGACAAGGAGGTGATGAGGGCCTGGTACGCGAAGGCTCTCGCGTTGAATCCCCACTTCTCGGTGCGGTTCGCACCTTTGGCGCGGGCGGCAGTGTCATGAGACGGCTTGCGCTGTTTGTTGCCGTCGCGGTGGCCGCAACCTGTGCTCTCCTCGCACCGGCGTCTGCCTCCGCGCATCCGCTCGGCAACTTCACGGTCAACCACTTTGCGGGAGTCGATCTCGCGGGTGACACGGTCTACGTCCGGTTTGCGCTCGATCTCGCTGAGATCCCGACGTTCCAGGAGGGCGCAAACGTTCGTCGCCCTGGGTACGCCGCCTCGCTAGCGAAGCAACTCGAGCTGACGGTCGACGGCAAGCGCGTACCGCTCACGGTCGTCGCGCACCGGACATCCGAGCGTCCCGGCGCGGGTGGACTCAAGACGATGCGCTTCGATGCGATCTACCGGGCGCCCGCCAGTGGTTCACGCCTCTCGTTCACCGATACGTCCTTCGCAAGCAGGATCGGTTGGCGAGAGATCACGATCAACGCGCGCGAGGGTGCTCGCGTCGAGACAGCGTCGGTCGACGAGGCGAGCCGCTCCGACGAGCTCCGCGCCTATCCGAAGAACCTTCTGCGCTCGCCGCTCGATGTACGGAGCGCGACGGCTGACTTCACGCCGGGTACGGCGGGAGCGGCTCCGCCGGTGATCGGTGAGAAGCCTGCCGTACAACACTCCTCGGGAGGCTTCGAGTCGTTGATCGAGCGCGGTGACCTCTCACTTGGAGTGATTCTGATCAGCCTCCTGATCGCGGCTTTCTGGGGCTCGGTTCACGCGCTGACCCCCGGTCACGGGAAGGCGCTCGTCGCGGGCTATCTCGTGGGAACGAAGGGAAAGCCGCGCCACGCGTTTCTCCTCGGGGCGACGGTGACCGTGACCCACACGTTCGGTGTCTTCGCGCTCGGGCTCGTGACGCTCCTGCTCTCGCAGTTCATCGTCCCGGATCAGCTCTACCCGTGGCTGACGCTCGCCTCGGGGCTGCTCGTCGTCCTCGTCGGCTTCGGCGTGCTCCGCTCGCGGGTCCGCACCGGAGGCTGGGCCGACCATGACCACGGCGACGGGACGCACACACACGTCTCCCACGGGCACGATCACGACGATCACGGTGAGCATCACCACCATCACGATCACGCACAGGGTCACGACCACGCGCACGCGCACAACCACGCAGCGCACACGCACGATCAAGCAGCATCGAGCGACGACTCCTTCACCTCACGAGGCATCCTCGGCGTCGGTATCGCCGCAGGGCTCCTTCCGTGCCCGTCGGCCCTCGTTGTGCTCCTGTCGGCGATCGCCGTGCACCGGGTCGGCTTCGGCTTTGCCCTCATCGCCGCATTCAGCCTCGGCCTTGCTGCGACGATCACGTGCATCGGGCTGATCGCTGTCCTTGCCCGGCGCGCCTTCAGCCGCGTCTCGTTCGAGGGACGGTTCGTCCGCGCACTCCCGGCCCTGAGCGCACTCGTGATCGTCGGCGTCGGCGTCGCACTGACGATCAAGGCCCTTCCGGGCGTCATCTGAACCGATCGGGAAAGGCAGGCGAACAACCACCATGTTCGGACTCGACGACGCAATTGCAGGTCTCTCGAACGGTGCTTCGGTCGGAGTGGTGATCCTCGTCGCTGTCCTGCTGGGCCTCCGCCACGCGACCGACCCGGATCACATCGCCGCAGTCACGACACTCGTTGCCTCGGGAGGTGAGCGTGCGAGCCGTGCCTCGGCGCGGCTCGGCGCGTACTGGGGCCTCGGTCACGCTCTGACGCTCCTGCTGTTCGGCCTCCCGATCCTCCTCTTCCAGCAGTATCTCCCGGAGCGGGTCCAGCAGAGCGCCGAGACGGCGGTCGCGGCGCTGATCGTCTTCCTGGCACTTCGCCTGCTCGTCCGTTGGCGCCATGGCTACTTCAACCTCCATGCCCACGTCCACGAGGACGAGCATCATCATCACCCCGTGCGAACGCCGGCCGGGGCGTTCGGAATCGGGCTCGTCCACGGCATCGGCGGCAGCGCCGGCGTTGGCGTGCTGATTCTCGCAGCGATCCCGTCGACCACCGTTGCGTGTATGGCGCTGGTCGTGCTCGCCGTCTTCACCGCCGTGTCGATGACCCTCGTTACGACCGGTTTCGGGATCACGCTCTCCTCCGACCGCGTCGCCGGCTCGTTCAACGGCGTGGCGCCCGTGATCGGCGTCCTGAGTCTCGCCTTCGGCGCCTGGTACGCGATGGCTGCGTGGGGTCTCGTCGTCTACCCGTTGTAGGCTCTGGCGGTGGAGACCCCGCTCACCCTCACCGACGTCGAGGCCCTTGCCGTCGAGCAGCTCGACCCCGACTGGGCGGAGTACTTCCGCGGTGGCTCCGGCCGGGAGCAGACGCTCACCGAGAATACGGCAGCGTTCGCGCGGTGGCGGCTCCGCCAGCGCATCCTCTGCGGCATCGAGACGACGTCCACTGAGACGACCGTTCTCGGCTGTCGCGTTCGTTCGCCGGTCGTCGTGGCGCCGGTTGCCTACCAGCACATGGCCCACGCCGATGCCGAGGTCGGCATGGCTCGCGCAGCCGCTGCTTCAGGATCTGCGCTCTGCCTCTCCACGTTCTCCAATGCGAGCGTCGCCGAGATCGCGGCGGCGGCGCCGGAGGGCGTGCGGTTCCTTCAGGTGTACGTGTTCCGAGACCACGGCGTCACGGACGAGCTGATCGCCCGGGCGATCGATGCGGGATTCGCTGCCATCTTCCTCACCGTCGACCTACCGGTCGTCGGAGCACGGGACCGTGAACGGCGCATCGACTGGACGTTTCCGGAGGAGACGATTCCTTCGGTGCGCTACGCGCTCGAGCGAGGGGTGGAGGGAGAGGGAATGGAGATCCTCGACCCGGCGCTCGACTGGCCGTATCTTGCACGCCTTGCCTCCTCGGTCAACGTTCCCGTCGTCGTCAAGGGCGTGCTCGAGCCCACGGACGCCGTCCTCGCGGCCGAACACGGCGCCGCGGGCGTCGTCGTCTCGAATCACGGAGGACGCCAGCTCGACGGCGTGATGCCGACGATCGAGGCGCTGCCCGCCATCGTCGAGGCGGCCGGTGACCGGCTCGAAATCCTGCTCGACAGTGGGATTCGCCGCGGCACGGACGTCGCGACGGCGCTCGCGCTCGGCGCCGATGCGGTGCTTGCCGGTCGCCAGCCGCTCTGGGGGCTCGCCGCGCGCGGCGAGGACGGTGCACGGCAGGTGCTCGAGCTCCTGCGCGAGGAACTTGCCGTTGCCCTGCATCTCACAGGCTGCCGATCGGTGGAGGAGCTCACGGCGGAGCACGTCGCCCGCGCGATTCGTCCGTAGAATCACCGCCTGTGAGCGACATCTCCCTCCTCGCGCGCAACCACGTCGAGCTTTTGCCGGCGGGCGGCCTCGAAGCCAAGTTGAAGCTCGGGCGACCACTCCGCGTCAAACTCGGCATCGACGTCACGTCGCCCGATATTCACGTCGGGCGTGGAATCCCCCTGCAGCGGATGCGCGCGTTCCAGGACGCGGGACACATCGGCGTCCTCATCGTCGGTGACTACACGACCCGGATCGGTGATCCGTCCGGGCGCTCCGCAGAGCGCCCGATTCTCTCGGATGACGAGATCGACGCGAGCGCGAAGCTCTACGTCGACCAGGCGATGCAGATTCTCGATCCCGCCCGCACCGAGATCCGATTCAACGGAGAGTGGCTCGCGAAGCTCTCGTTCGCCGATGTCGTGCGATTGACGCGGACACTGACGGTGGCGCAGCTCCTCGAGCGCGACGACTTCTCGAAGCGCATTGCCGCCGGACACCCGGTGTCGGTCTCCGAGCTCCTCTACCCGCTCATGCAGGCCTACGACTCGGTTGCGATCGAAGCCGATGTCGAGCTCGGCGGCACCGATCAGCTCTACAACCTGCTCGCCGGTCGCACGGTGATGGAGGCATACGGTCTCGAGCCGCAGGTCGTGCTGACGACGCCGATACTCGTCTCGTGGGATGGGGCGAAGATGAGCTCCTCGATCGGCAACAACATTCCCCTCGCGGCCGACCCCGAGGAGCAGTTCGGTCGCACGATGCGAATTCCCGACACGATGCTCGAGAACTGGTACCGCCTCGTCGTCGAGGGGCCTGTGCCGCCGGGCGAGGCAATGGACGCCAAGCTCGCGCTCGCGCGCTTCATCGTCGCGCGATCGCACGGGGCCGAGGCCGCTGTCGAAGCCGAGGCGCATTTCACGCGGGTCGTGCGTGAGGGCGGCGCGCCCGAGGACGTCCCGGAGGGCGCACTCCCGGACGGTGACCCTATCCATTTGCCGGCGCTCCTCGCCGCGGCGTTCGGGCTCTCGACGAGCGAGGCGCGCCGGATGATCGGTCAGGGTGGAGTAAAGGTGGACGGCATCGCGACCACCTCGCTCGACGTGCCTCGCGCCAAGCTCGACGGCGCCCTTGTACAGGCCGGGAAACGGCGTTTCGTGCGGTACCCGCCTGCGCATTGACACAGATGGTCGAGATCCTGCTACTATCGGCAGGCCGCCCGTGAGGGAGGCAGCAAAAACGCCCTGTCACTCGACACCGGAGCGGCCTTCGAGCGAATCGGATACGACCTGTACCGAATCACCCGTAGGCCTCTGGCGCGAGTCGGAGGTCTTTTTGTTGCTCGACTCGACCGGCATCGGTCTTTGAAAACTCAACAGCGTACGGAAAACGACGAGGCCCCTCGTCCTCGCTTCGGCGTGGGAGAGGGGTTACACCGTCCGCCCGTTCTTATCGGGTGAGACGGTTTTCCCGTCGATGCCGTGCGGAAGCGTGATGCACTGTCCTCGGACAGACTCACGGTGAAGCGCGGATAGACATTTGAGCTCAAGCTCTAGGGAAGACAACAGTTTGTCGGCCATGTCATCTGGGAGGCTTGCCTCTTCAGTTGCATGCTTGCCGGCGACAAGTTCTTCACGGAGAGTTTGATCCTGGCTCAGGACGAACGCTGGCGGCGCGCTTAACACATGCAAGTCGAGCGAGAACCAGGACTTCGGTCCTGGGGACAGCGGCGA
>JBKJVI010000007.1:0-22216 GCA_046590225.1 Gaiella sp.
CTCACCGACCGTGGCGCAGCCGGTCTCGAGGACGGCCATCCCGATCACCTTGCCGAGCGTCGGGCTCTCGCACGGGCTCGTGAGAGTGCCGACCGGAGCACCGTCCTTCGTCACCGCCGCGCCGTACTCGGGAACGTCATCGCCGTCGAGCACAAGCGTCACGAGCCGGTTCGCCGGGTTCGCCGACTCGGCCTCGAGCGCGGCCTTACCACAGAAGTCAGGCCCGTCGAACCGGATCATCTTGTCGAGGGACATGTCGTAGGGGCTTGTCTCGCCCGGGAAGTAGTCGTACCCGATGAAGATCAGCCCCGACTCGATCCTGATCGTCTCGACCGCGGCCAGCCCGTAGGGGCGAGCCCCGGCGCCGACGACGGCTGCCCAGAGCTGCTCCGCACCATCGGGTTCGCAGAAGAGCTCGAAGCCGAGCTCACCCGAGTAGCCGGTGCGCGACACCCAGCACGGTATGCCGCCAACCTCGACCTTCTCGGGCCAGAACCGGAAGTACCGGAGCGAGGAGACATCGGCCTCGCAGATCGACTGGAGGAGCTCCGGAGAGCGGGGGCCGTTGATGCCCACCTGCGGCGTCTCGACGGTGGAGGGGGTGATCTCGACGTCGAGGTCCGCGACTACCTTCCTGAAGTGATCGAGGTCGGTGTCGAGCGCCGTCACGACGATGCAGAAGGCGTCGTCGACCTTGAACACCGTCCCGTCGCCGACCATCTTGCCGTTCTCGTCGCAGAAGGGCGCGTAACGGACCTGTCCGGCCACGAGACCGAGCATGTCGTTCGTGAAGACGCGGTCGGCTGCGGCGAGGGCATCCGCGCCGCTGAAGCCCCACTTCCGCAGCGGCGAGGCGTCCCAGACGCCCACGGCGTTCCGCACTGCGTGATGCTCGGCGACGGCGTCGCCGAACGTGCTCGGCCAGTACCAGCCCTCCCAGTCCATGAACTCGCATCCGAGCTCACGCTGCGGACCGTCGAATGCCGTGCGAATGATCTCTATCGATCCCATCGGGGCCTCCTTTTGACGTCACCTAGTATCGGAACTATCTCACTGCCGACCTCGACCGGTCAGTCAACCTGTCAAGCGCGTATCAGCAGCCCACCGTTCTGGGTCGCGCCCTCGAGGAACACGAGCCAGTCGATCCACAGCTGCCCGTCGGAGATCCCGAGCGGCGTCTCCCGGGCAGCGGCGATCGCGCTTTCCACCTCGTCGGCAGTGAGGACTGCGTCCGCCCCGGGCTCGGGCAGCCTGTCGCCTGGCCAGGGCATTCCCTGCAGGGTCATTTCGACCGCGAGCGCATCCATGTCACCCGCGCTCAGCCAGACATGACCACTGACGCCGTCGTTCCGCCGCCAGTAGATCCGGTAGCTCACGATGGTCCGCCACTCACGCAAGCTCCTTGGCCTTGCGACGCTCCTTCTCGTAGACCGGGTGCTCGACGACCTCGCCGCGTACGTCCTCCCCGCCGAAGCGTGCAACGACCTTCGTCCCCGCCACCTTCAGGGCCAGGGGGATCTTCGCGAGCCCGAGCGTCTGGCCACCGAGGAACGGCGACTCCACCGCCTGGGTGACGAGGCCAACCTCGACGCCGTCGACGAACAATGGTGCGCCGCTCGCGGCTGCACCCCCGGAGTCGAGAACAATGCTGCCGAGCCGCAAGGTCGTGGCGTCGCGATCACGGACGATCCCCTCACGACCCTGAAAGTCGCCCTTCTCGAGGTCGACCGACCAGCCGAGCGCGCATTCGTACGGCGACACCCTCGGGTCGTACTCGACCCCGCCGATGATGAAGCCGCCCTCGATGCGGAACAGGTCGAGCGCGTCCATGCCGATCACCTTCATCCCCTGCGGCGTCAAGTCGCGGAGCAGCGCGTCCCACAGTTCGAGGGCGTGCTCGCGGTCGACCCAGAGCTCGTAGCCGAGCTCGGCCGTGTAGCCGAGCCGCGTCATGAAGACGGGCACACCGGCGATCTCGACGTCTTCACGGAATGTGTAGTACGGGAACGCCTCGTTGGAGAGATCCGATTCCGTCAACGACTGCAGCATCTTCCGGCTACGAGGACCCTGGAGGCACAGGTGCGGCGTCGCATCCGTTATCTCGGTCACGGTGATGCCCTCGGGCGCCAGCTCATGGAAGAGGTGATAGTCACGGTCGTTCGCGCCACAGAACCGGATGTCGTCTGCGGAGCGCACCATCACGGTGCAGTCGTCGATCATCTTGCCGTCCTCGTCGCAGAGCGCCCCGTACCCGATCTGGCCGACACCGAGCTTCGAGACGTCGCGCGTGACGATGCCGTTGACGAACGCGAGCGCCCCGGGACCGGTGATGTCGACCTTGCGCAACATGGTGAAGTCCATCAGCGCTGCCGCCTCGCGGCACGCGCGATATTCCTCGAGCGTGTCCGAGACGACAGCGGGTGCCCAGTACCCGAACAGGTCCATCCACTGGTCGGTCATCGCCTGCAGGCGCGGGTAGAACGCGGTCTCTATGCTCACTCGGGCACCTCTCTTCGTCGCAGTCAAGAGTTCTTCGTCGCGGTCAAGCTCTAGAGTACAAAGGGATCGACGGCGCTGTGACGGGTACTGTTCTGCCATGACCGGCCCCTGGAGAACGCACGTCGACGCGGACGGCTGGGAGCCGATGGAGCTCGCCGGCGAGACCGTCGGCGAGGTGCACTCTCTCCGCTCCGATGACGGCGAACGGCCCTACGAAGCAGGTCTGCGCCGGACACAATAGACTCTTCCGGATGGTCGATAAAGCCGATCTCCTCGGAAAGGTCTCGCTCTTCGATGGTCTGACGCACGACGACCTGGTTGCGCTTGGCAGCCACATGAGGGAGACGCATTTCGCGGCCGGTGACGTCGTCGTCCGCGAGGGAACGAGGGGCGCCCGGGTGCTTGCCTTCTTCGTGATCCTCGACGGCACGGTCACGGTCTCCGTCGGGGGGGAGCCCCGTGCCACCCTGTCGGCGGGGGACTACTTCGGCGAGATCGGGCTCCTTCTCGACGCTCCTCGAACGGCGACGGTGGTCGCGGACATCGATCTGCACTGCAGCGCGATGAGCGCGTGGGACTTCCGTGGCTTCGTGGACGAATACCCTGCGGTGCACGCAACTCTTGCCCGGACGCTCGAAGCACGACTCCGGGCGTAGGCCACTCGTTTCCTGACGCTGCGCTTCAGTCTGCCGCGGCGGCGAGCGCAACGGGCTCGAGGTCGAGCGACTCGAGCACGAGCTCCGTGAGCTCGCGCACCTCGATGTCGCCCTCGTGCCCCGACGTCTTCACCGCGTCCTCGTACATCGTCACGTCCTTGGGGCAGCAGACGACGAACGTCGAGACCCGATCGAGCGCGGTCGCCTCGTGCATCCGCGACTCGGAGGGTCGCGGAGCGTCGGGCGCCTTCAGCTCCGACATCCAGATCCTCCCACCACCCGCACCACAGCAGAACGAGTTGTCGCGAACGCGCTGCATCTCGACGAGCTCGCAACCCGTCGCGGCGATCAGAGCCCGCGGCTCGTCATAGACGCCGTTGTATCGCCCGAGGGTGCAGGGATCGTGGTAGGTGACACGTCGGCCGAGGCTCCTGCCGGCAATCAGCGCGCCCGACTGGAACAATTCGAGCAGGAACTGCGAATGATGAACGACGTCCCAGCTACCGCCGAGTGCCGGGTACTCGTTCTTCAGGGTGTTGAACGAGTGCGGGTCGGAGGTGAGGATGCGGCCGAATTCGCACGCCGAGATCGCCTCGATGTTGCTCTCGGCGAGATCGGTGAAGAGCCCTTCCTCGCCAATCCGCCGGACGTCGTTCCCTGCGTTGCGCTCTCCCTCGTAGAGAATCCCGAAGTCGACTCCCGCGTGGTGAAGGATGCGCGCGAGCGCCTGCGTGACACGGATGTTGCGCGGGTCGAGTGATGCGAAATCCCCGACGAACCAGAGGACGTCGACCGGTTCCTTACGCGCGTCCTTGACCTCGAAGTCGAGCTCCTTCGCCCACCTGCCGCGCTTGCGCTTCGGCTCGCCGAACGAGTTGCCGGACTCGTAGATGGTCTCGAGCGTCGTCTGGAGCTGCGAGTCCATCTCGCCCTTGTCCACGAGCCGGCGGCGGAGGCTGTTGATGATCGGGACGTGCTCGATCCCGACAGGGCAGATCTCGACGCAGGCCATGCATTGCATGCACGACCACACCGTCTCGGGTCTGATCGGGTTGCCGAGCAGATTCTCGTCGGAGTGGAAGAGCGGCGGCACCGTGAGCCAGCCGCGGATCCCTAGCGCCCCCTCCGACTGCTCGCGGAGGTCGAGCACGAGGTCGCGCGGCGAGAGCGGATACCCGGATGCTGTCGCAGGGCATGCCTCGTGGCATTTTCCGCACTTCGTGCACGCATCCAGTTGCAGCAGGTGCGCAGGCGTCATGTCCGTGACGACGCCATAGCCGACCTCCTCGGGCTTCGCATTCGGCGGCAGAGCCACGAGCTCCTTGCCTGCCCGGTCGTTCCGGGTGGCAACGCTCGCGGGGGCGGCCATCATGTGCACCGCCTTGGTGAACGGGATCGCCGCGACGAACGTCAACGCCGCAACGCCATGCACCCACCAGCTGCGAAAGTGCGCTGCCGAGGCGGTCTCGCCGTCGACCCCGATTGCGATCAGCCCCTGGCCGACGACCCAGCCGACCGGCGACCACTTCTCGAACGGCGGATCGGTCTCGGCGATCCGCAGCGCCTCGAGGAAGAACCCTGTCACTCCCAGGAACAGCAGGGAGTCGACAAAGACCCAGTCGCCGACCTTGTACCGCCAGCGGGCGTAACGGCTCGTGACGCCGTCGACACGGGTGTAATCGAGCCGCTTCGGCTTGCGGGCTCGTTTCACACCAAGGATCACGAGACCGATGATGAGGAAGGCGCCGAAGACGTCGAGGAACAGCGAGTAGACGAGATAGAACGGCCCCTGCCAGAAATCCCACCCGAGGATCGGCCTGGCGAAGTCGTCCTGGAATGCGAGGATCCCCGTGCCGATGAAGAGCACGACGAAGCCGTAGAAGATCATCGCATGTGCCAGCCCTGCGACGCCGTCCCGCCGCTTGATCCAGGCGTGCGTGAACACGATCCAGGCGGTCCGGCCCACACGGTGCAGCGGCTTGTCCACCGGGAAACTGCCCCGCCCTTGCCTGTACTTGATCACGAGCCGGATGACGCCCCACGCGAAGATCGACGTCGAGATGACGATCAGCGTGTACCAGAGCGCGATCTGCCAGGTGGACAGGCCGGCAAACGTCTCGCGCGTCTCCACCCGCTATCCCCTCGTCCCGAACGGGTCCACCGGAAACCCGCAGGGGCGGTGGAACGTTGCGACGCGGCGCACTAGTAGAGCTTCTCGAGCTCTTCCGCGACGTCGAACAGGTCGGCCTTGGCGCCGTACTGCGCGACGTTGAAGATCGCGGCCTCGGGGTCGGTGTTGATCGCGATGATCGTCCCCGACGCCTTCATTCCCGCGAGATGCTGAACCGCGCCGGAGATCCCGAACGCGAGGTAGACCGACGGTTTTACCGTCTTGCCCGACTGGCCGACCTGTCGTGAGGAGGGCATCCAGCCCGCGTCGACCAGGGGGCGGGAGACCGAGAGCGTCGCTCCCATCTTCGCGGCGAGCTCCTGGAACATCTCGACATTCTCCTTGTCGCCGATGCCGCGGCCGATCGAGAGGAGGAAGTCGGCCTGCGTGATGTCAACGTCGGATGACGTCGTCGCCTCGACCAGCTCGCGGTGCCGGGCGCGCGACGGCGCAGCGACCACCGCGAGCGCCGCCACGGACGCGTCGCCCACCCCTTCCGCAGGAGACCAGACAGTCGGCCGGAGGAGCAGCATCACACCCTCGGCCCCGGGGAACTCGAGCTCGGCGTTCACCTTCGAGCCGTAGAACGACCGGGTCGCGACCACCGCGTCACCCTCGAGGGCGATGCCGTGAACGTCGCTCGCAAACCCGAGGCCGAGCTTCACGGCAGCCGCGGGGCCGTAACCCATGCTGTTGACGGTAAAGCCGAGCAAGGTCACGCGGGGTTTCCGGTCGGCGATCAGCGCCTCGACGGCTGTCTGGTAGGTGTCGTTGTCGAACTCGCCGGCACCGATCGTCACGGTCACGATCTCCGTGACGCCGTCGAGGTTGACCGAGTCGACGAGCGAGCCCGGATCCTGTGCGATCACGGCGACCGTCACCGGACCGAGCTCGCGCCCGGCTGTGATCAGCTCACGGGTGACATCACGGATCTGACCGCGGAGATGCTCTGCAACGACGAGAACGCTCATACGAGCCGCTCCTTCACGATCGACGCGATCCGGGCCGCGATCTCCGCGGGACTGCCGTCGATCATCTCTGCTCCCTCACCTCGGTCGGGGACGAACATCTTGCGGACACGGTATGCGGGCGCACCGCCCCCGGCTGCGTTGCGTACGTCGATCTCGACCTGCTCCGCTTGCTTGATCGCGCGGAGATTGGCATAACGGGGCTCGTTGATGCCCGTCTGGATCGTCAGAACGGCGGGGGTGTCGATCTCGACACGATCGACGAGACCGCCTTCGAGCTCACGGTCGACGACCGCTGTTCGCGCACCGGCGTCGTAGTCGACCTTGGTGACGACCGCCGCGCGCGGCAGGTCGAGCAGCTCGGCGAGCGCGGTACCGGTCGCTGCCTGGACGGCGTCACTCGACTGCACCCCGCAGAGTACAAGGTCGGCATTCTCGGCCGAAACGACCTCGGCGAGGGCGCGCGCGACCGAGAAGGGGTCACGGTCGACCCCTTCGATCCGGATCGCCCTATCGGCACCCATCGCGAGGCAGCGCCGCAACGCCGCTTCGGAGGCCTTCGACCCGCACGTGACGAGGACGACCTCGCCACCTAGGCGCTCCCGCAGCTGGAGCGCCTCCTCGGTGGCGAAGCTGTCCCATTCGTTCAACGCAGGGTCGAGATAATCCGGGTCGACGTCGAGGCCGTCGTCCGTGAACTCGACCTCGTCTCCGAGCTGCAACACCTGCTTGATACAGACGACGGTTTTCATTACGCCAGCGATGCCTCAGCGTACAGGGCCGCATACTCGGCCTTCTCCGATGCCACCGAGGCGTCGTCCACCATCCGTCGCTCACGCTTGAACGGCAGCGGCAGCGACGGATCGGCAGAGTCGATCTCACGGGCGAGCCGATGACCCGAGAAGACGGCGTCGGCGGTGAGCCGCGGTGCCTCGCAATCGCCGATCCGGTAGAGCGAGTCGACGCCTTCTACCTTGAGCTGGTCGAGGCCGATCGAGTCCTTGAGCTCACGGAACAGCGCCTCGTTCGAGCGACGCTGTGCCACCCAGACGACGCTGTCGGCCGCGAACGACTTCTCGTGCCCTTCCTCGTCGTACACGTGGGTCGCGACGACAACGCCTTCCTCGACCCGCGACGGCAGGTGGTAGGGCACGATCTCGACGCCGAGCCTGTGCAGCGTGCGGTGCTGATTCGGCGCCTCGAGCGTGAAGTGCATATACGGCGCGATGGTTCCGAGCGGCGTCATCAGAGTGACCTTCTTGCCCTCCAGTGCGAGCTTTTCTGCCATCGAGACGCCCGTGTAGTAGCCGTCGTTGTCGAAAACGACAACGCTCTCACCTGCGAGTTCCTTGCCTTCGCCCATGATCTGGTCGGGAGTCGCCTGCCAGGCAAGGCTCGCGTCTGCACCCTCGATGGTCGCGTGCGAGGCACCGTTGAGTCCGTCCGTCGACCAGTAGGAGCCGGTGGCGACGATGACGATCTCGGCACCGTATTCGGCGACGTCCTTTGCGGACAGCTTGGTATTCGGGATGAACTCGATGTTCTTGAGCTTGTCGATCTGGATCTTCCGGTAGTTGACGATCCGGGCCCATTCACCGAGACCGGGAAGCTGCGGGATCCACCGCATCGTGCCGCCCATGTCGTCCTGCGCCTCGACGAGGTCCACGCGGCGCATGCCGCGCTTACCGAGAATCATCGCGCACTCCATCCCGGCCGGGCCGGCGCCGACGACGAGCACGTCGTTGTCGGCGTTCTTCGCCTTCGTGAAGCGCTCCGGATGCCAGCCGCGACGGTACTCCTCGCCGGCGGTGGCGTTCTGCGTGCAGATGAGCGGTGGACCGCCGATCTCCCAGCGTGAGATGCAGACGTTGCAGCCGATGCACTCCCGGATGTCGTCGAGCCGGCCCTCGTCGATCTTCTTCGGCAGGAAGGGATCGGACGTGGACGGACGACAGGTGGCGATGATGTCGAGCTTTCCGTCGTTGATCGCCTCGGCCATCAGGTCGGGATTCGTCCAACGGCCGACGCCGAGCACGGGCTTCTTGGAGATCGCCTTCACAGCGGCCTGCCACGGAAGCGCGCGACCTTGCGGGTAGAACCGCGACGGCGTCGCATCTTCGCCCCACTCGGCGATGCCCGAGAGGTTGATATCCCATACGTCCACGAGGTCGTCGCAGAGCTCGACGAACGGGAGGCAGTCGCGCTTGAGCTGCGTTCCTGCCTCGCCCATGAACATGTCGGTCGACATGCGGACGCAGATCGCGCAGTCGTCACCGACGGCCTCCTTGACCATCTCGATCGTCTCCCGCCAGAAGCGGGCGCGGTTCTCGAACGAGCCCCCGTACTCGTCGGTGCGGTGGTTGTAGTACGGCGTCAGGAACTGCTGCGGCAGATACGAGTGCGAGCCGTAGACGTAGACGATGTCGAACCCTGCAGTCCGCGCCCGCTTCGCGGCGGCGACGTAGAGGTTCTGGAGGTGGCGGATGTCGTCCTTATCGGCCTCGATCGCGTAGGTGAGGAACTCGAAGTCGCTCGGGATCTGCGACGGGCCTCGCGCAACACAGCGCGTCTCCATGTTTGGCGCGTGCGGGCCGCCGTACCACAGCTCGCAGGCGGCGAGCGCGTCATGCTCGTGGAGCATGTCGCACATCAGGGACAGGTTTTTGATGTCGCCGTCGTCCCAGATCCGCGCAGACATGCGATGCGTGTCGTCCGACTCGGGAGAGATCGAGCAGTACTCGGTCGAGACCCCGGCGAACCCGCCCTCGGCTTTCAAGGCCCTGAAGTACGCCTGGCTGAAGGGCTTCTCGGAGCCGAAGCCGTTGCAGTGAGGCACCTGATAGAAGCGGTTCTTCATGACCTTCGGGCCGATCTTGATCGGCTCGAACAGAATGTCATGCTTGGGGTCGCGCGCCATGTCGGGGCCTCCTCTGAGTCGATTCGGGTAGGGCAATTCTCCCGTTCTGGCGGCAGAGATGCAAATGACAACCGACGGTGCGGCTGCAGTGACCGCGTGCGGCCTACCATGATCGGCACAACGCGCCGGAGCCGGAGGTTCTGATGTACGAGAAGATGTGGGGTGCCGAGAAGTTCTGGGGACTCGGCTACGACTGGGATCCCGACTGGGTTTTGACCGACCGCCAGAAGGGCCTGCGCGAAACCCTGATCACGCTCTGCGAACAGGAAATGCGTGCAAACGCAAAGCGCTCGGACGACGAGCTGCTGTTCCCACGCCGCAACCTGGAGCTGCTCGGCGAGCACGGCTTCCTCGCGCTCTGCGTCCCGGAGGAATGGGGCGGCCTCGGCGAGAACCATGTGGCCTATGCAATGGCAGCGGAGACGATCGCCCGCTACGGCTGCGCATCGACCGCGATGTGCTGGATCATGCACATGGGCGCCGTCGCGGCACTCATGCTGCGCCCGACTCCAGAGCTCGTCGACAAGTACGTCCGCAGGCTCGGCTCGGGGCTGATCGGCACCATCTCGTACTCCGACCCAGAGACCGGATCGCACTTCTGGTACCCCGTGTCATCGCGCGCAGAGCGCCGGAACGGTGGCTACAGGATCAACAAGAAGGCGTCCTGGACGACCTCTGGCGGCTTCGCGGACTTCTACGTGCTGCAGACGACGAGCCCCGACTTCGCGGGCTACGACGACCTCTCGGTGTTCGTCGTCGACAAGGAGCACTGCGAGGCCGAGCCGTCGCTCTGGGACGCCCTCGGTATGCGGGGAAACCAGTCGGGTGCCGTCTCGTTCACGGACGTCGAGGTTCCGGGCACGCAGCGCGTCGGCCCCGAAGGGGACGGCGCCTTCTCGAACGACGAGGCCGTCGACCCCTCGTTTCTCGTCGGCTCGTCGGCCTGTTGGAACGGACTGGCTCTCGGTGCGGTCGACATCGCGAAGCGGCACACGACGCGCAAGCGTCACGTCGACGTCGGCATGCGCGTCGCCGACTACCCCACGATCCAGGACTACGTCGGGCAGGCCGTGATGGAGACGAACGCCTCGCGGATGTTCGTGTACTCGGTCGCCCAGGCCCTCGACCAGGCGACCGAGAACAATACGAAGAAGCTCGAGCCGGGCGAACGCGCCCGGAGTCGCTTCCTCCACTGGGCCTGGCAGATCAAGTTCGTCGCTGCCCAGAACGCGGGGAACGTCGTCGACGCGATGCTTCATGCCTGTGGAGGCTCCGGCTACAAGCGCGACATGGAGCTCGAGCGCTACCTCCGTGATGCCAAGGCAGGCTGGGTGATGGGGCCGACGAACGAGGTGCTCCGTCAGTTCGTCGGCAAGGCCGTGCTGCTCGGATTCGAGTCGCTCGACTACTGGAACCAGAGCTACAACCGGCGGGTCGTCGAGAACGAGGTCAACAAGCTCGACGCCGCCGCGAAGCGCGAGCTCGCCGAGCGGCTCCTCGCCGAAGCCGCCAAAGCAGAGGCAGAGGAGCCCAAGTCGTCCTGACCCGCACTCAAGCCGTCCGCGCTGTTCATCCGAGGCCGCGAGGCACTGTACGATGGCGTCATGCACGCAGGCGCGCCAGACCGGATCGCGACGCTCGAAGCATTCGCTCCGGAGCAGGTCGACGCTTTCGATCGTGACGGGTTCCTGATCGTCGAGGAAGGGCTCGTCTCGCCGAGAGCGCTCGATCTTCTGCGCGAGCGCTACGAGCCGCTCTTCGACGGCGTGTACGAGACCGGGGTCAAGCCCGACGAGGTGAACTGGGTTCCTGGTCGCGATCCGGAAGATCGGACGCGGCAGATCTGCAACGGGTGGCGGGCCGATCGGGTGATTGCGGCGCAGGTGCTCTCTGAGCGCACCGGACGCCTTGGCGGGCAGCTCGCGCGATACAAGGGAACCCGGATCCTCCAGGACAACGTCCTCTGGAAGCCTCCGGGAACAAAGGCGATCGGCTTTCACCAGGACTCCTCGTATGCCGACTACCTCGTGCCCGCGGAGATGCTGACGTGCTGGATCTCGCTGCACGAGACGACGGCCGACGCCGGGCCGATCGAGTACGTACGTGGCTCCCACCTCTGGCCGAAGTCGCCACCGGAGCGCTCGCAGTTCCATGCTCCCGAGGACTGGCTTGCACCGGCGAGGAACGCAGCGCCCGAGGGAATCGAGCTCGACGTCGTCCCTGTCGTCGTCAAGCCGGGCGGTGGCTCGTTCCATCACGGCCTCACGTGGCACGGCTCGGCGCCGAACACGAACGCTGCTGTCGCCCGCATGGCGCTCGTGACGCACCTGCTGCCGGTCGAGGTGCGCTTCCACGAGACGAACGTCGATCTCATCTACTCGCGCTACAAGCGGCAGGGCGACCTGTCGCTCGACGAGTCGTTCTTCCCGGTGCTGTGGGACGAGACCGGGTACCGCACGCCGTGGCTCTCGTCGCTCCCTGACCTCGACTGAGACGCGGAACGACTGCTCGACCCGTTCGGGGAACGTGGCCCCCGGGCGGGCCTCTTCAGGATCCGCGCGCAGCGCGGCAGCAAGCATCGCTGAGGGGGGATTGCGATACGCTCCTCAATCGCGATCCCCCCCTCCCCGGATCGCGATCCCCCCAAACGTGGCCCGCGGGCAGGCCCCTTCAGGATCCGCGCGCAGCGCGACAGCAAACATGGCTGAGGGGGGATCGCGATACGCTCTTCAATCGCGATCCCCCCTCAGCCCTCCTCGCGGAAACGGCTCGCGAGAATCCCGAGCAGCGCGATAGCAGCCTGAGGGTCTTCCGTAAGGCCTTCAAGCAGTTCGGAGCGCCTCACAACGATGCACGTCGTATCGGTCTCGGCGGTGACCGTGGCCGTCCGCCCGGAGCCCGAGTCGAGCACCTCGATCTCGCCGATCAGGGCGCCGACTCCGAGGGTCAGCGAACGCCCAGGCCGCTCGACGCGGACGCTTCCCTCCGCAACGAGCATCATCGTGTCGGACATCTCACCCCGCTCCATGAGCCTCTCGCCCTCGCCATACTTCACCTCACTGCCCCGGAACAAGATCTGGTCGAGGAGCTCCGGCGGAAGGCGCGCGAAGAGCTCCGAGTCTCCGAGCATCCGCTCGTAGCGTCCGCCGTGGAACAGCAGTGGCTCACCCTCGCCGTAGCGGGCGTACTCGACGTGGCCGAGGAAGAGCGAGTGGTCACCACCCCAGTAACTCCGAACCACGCGGGCAACGAGATGTGCCAGTGCGTCCTGGACGAGCGGCGTCTCCCGAATGACGACGAATTCCGGTTCGACGCCGTCCCTCGCAGAACGCGCGTAGGTGTCCGAGAGCTCCCATTGCCTCTGCGCAAGCACGCTGACGCCAAACCGGCTTCCCTCGTGCAACATGCCGCACAACCGGGTGCGGCGATCGAGCGAGATCAGCACGAGCGGTGGTCGCAGCGACACCGACATGAACGCGTTCGCGGTCATTCCATGCGCCTTCTCCCCGACCCGTGTCGTCAACACCGTGACGCCGGTGGCGAACATCCCGAGCGTGCGCCGGAACGCGATCGCCGGGTCACCTTCGAGGTCACCGACGTCGATCTGCTCGGAGTCGGGGACGTCGTCGAATGCCGAGTCGCCGAGACCCTCGAGCGCACCCGGCACGAACCCCTCGGGCAGCGCGATGTCGAATTCCCGGGGAGGCGGCGCGTCGGTGCTCATACCGTGATTGTGACGATCGGCGGGGCTCGCGTTCGCAAGGCCCCGCCGATCGATCAGTTGGTGCGGCTACGCGACGGGTGCGCCCGTCGCCGCAGGGGTGGTCTCCGGCATGAGTGGCGTGTCCTCGCGCCAGTGGATCTTCTCCCGGTCCTGCACGATCCGGCGGAAGAAGAAGAGGAGCACGCCGATCACGAGAACGCCGACGCCGATGACCTTCTCCTTCGAGCCGCCGTATCCACCCGCCGCAGTCTGGAAGTACCCGAATCCGACGATCGTCAGGATCAGGCACCAGACGGCGAGGATCCCGGCGATGGGTGTCCAGATTGCACTGAGCTTGATCGGGCGCGGCCAGTTCGGCCGATCCCTGCGGAGCAGGATGTAGCCGGAGAGCGCAAACATGTGCGCGAGGACATACCCGAGATTACTGGCTGCGTAGATCCCGAAGATGTTCCCGATGAAGAGCAGGAACAGGATGTTGATCACCATGTCCAGTGTCATCGCGTTGCCCGGAACGTGGTGTTTGTTCAGCACCCCGAGCTGCTTGATGGTCATCCCGGCTTTCGAGATCCCGTAGAGCGCACGTCCGCCGTCGGCAGTCGCAGTATTCATCGTGATCACAAAGCTCGCGACCAGGCAGACGACGAAGAAGTCCGTCAGGGTGGTGTTTCCGACGATGAGGTTCATCGCACCCACGTAGTCGTAGGCACCGACGAGCTTCGCCGTGCCGCCGCCGACGAACCCGATCGGCAGAAGGATGTAGACGACCATCGAGAACAGTGCTGCCGACCGGAGCGCGAGCCTCGTATCGCGGACGGTGTCCTTGTACTCGGGGGCGAACGTCGCACAGACGTCGACCCCCCAGGCAGACCAGCTCATCAACCACAACCAGACGAGCGCGAGCTGCAGGCCACCCCAGGCCTGGCCGGACGCGCCGAGATTGTTCGCGAGGTTTGCACTGTCGAAGCTGCCGTTGAAAAACGGCAGGATCATCATCACGAACAGCGGCACCATGAGGAGGATCCCGGCCGCGTAGCCGAAGGTGACCCCGACTCGGGCACCGTAGACGTTGAAGAGCCAGACTGCGAGGATCAGGCCGATCCCGATCAGCGCCGGCAGGCCGATGTTGACCGACCCGGTCGAGAAGTATCCGGTCGTATCCGGATTGCTCGTCGGGCCGCCGAACGGCTCACCCGAGAACCAGGCGCCTTGCACGATCTGGCCGATGAAGAGGCCGTTGACGGCCAGCACGACCGACCAGCCGATCCAGTAGCCGAACGTCGCGATCGGGCCGACGAGCGTCGAGTACTTGCGCCATCCCTCATGCGCGTACAACGCGATCCCGCCGGACTTGTACGGGAACATCGTCGCGAGCTCGGAGTAGATCGTGTTGAGGAAAACGGCGACGAAGGCCGAGATGCCCCAGAGGAGCGCCGCACCCCAACCGCCGAGGTCGCCGACGGAATACCCGAGGGCGCCGAGCAGGAAACCGGGATTCGCGAGAGCGATCACGAACCCGTCGTACCAGCGAAGCGTCTTGAGAAGCTGGCGTTCTTCCACTACCGCAGTTGCCACGATCGACCTCCGTCTGGGTTCCGGGACTCGGCAGCCTTCGTGGCCACCACTGACGGCGAACCTACCACCTTCGGCGGACGATTCCTAGGGGCCGGGAATGCCATTGCCACCACGGCAAATAGCTACCGATCCGGTGGGGGTACGATCACTCCATGCGCGAGCCCCCGATTACCATCACCTGCGACTGTGGCGCCGTCGGAAGCGTCCCCTACGGCGAACGGTGGCAGTGCGAACAGTGCGGGAAGACCTGGGACACCTCCCAGATCCCGCTGGCCGAGTACAACTCGCTGCTCGCCGGCGTCAGGCGCTACCGGCTGCTCGTCGTCGGCCCTCCGCTCATCCTCGCGGCGATCCTGATCCCGCTCGCCGTCCTCGTCGGCATCCAGTACGCATTTCTCCTCTTCGTTCTCGTCATGGCGCATGGGCTCCTCGTCGTGCCACAGATCCGTCGTCGCACCACCGCGGCGTCGAGCGCACGGTCGACGTCGTGGAAGCTCAGCCCGGAATAGTCGAGTGCTCGGGACTCGCCGCACCGAAACGAGCGCGGAGATCCCGCTCGTCTCGGGTAGCCGCCCGATCATGCTCGTCACGTTCGACGTTCCGTTCGAACGTGAGGCAACCGAGCTCGCGATCGACGCCGCCGTCGAATCGGCGCAACGCCTGATCATCGTCAATGCCGTGGAGATCACCCTCGGGCCGTTGACGCTGTCGATGAGGTACCAGTACATCGGTCATCCGGAGGTCGAGGACGCGCTCCGCGCGCCGGCCGAGCTCGCGCACTCCCTCGCCGTCGACGTCGAACGGCTCCGCCTGTGTAGCCCGCGGCCGATCGAGGCGCTGCTCGAGCTCGTCGCCGAGCGGACTCCCGGCCTGCTCGTCGTCGGTCCCGATCGCAAGCGCCTGAAGCGCCGCACGTACGCGAAGCTGACGAGGCGCATCACTGAGCGAGCGGCCTGCCTCGTCTGGCTGCCCGCCTAGGCCCTCCAACCGAGCTCGGTGGAGGTCGCCACCGAATGCTCGAGCAGCATCGGAACGGCGGCCTTGGCCGCGGCTGCGTCGAAGCGCGATGCCGGTCCCTGCACGCCGACGATCCCGACAAGCTCACTCCTGCTGTCCCAGACGGGCGCCGCGATCGCCGCGAGCCCCTCCTCGCGTTCCTCTCTCGCGTCGGCAAAGCCGCGCTCGCGAACGCGCTCGAGTTCGTCGACGAGCGCTGCGCGCGTCGTGATCGTGCGCGACGTGTACGCCGTGAAGGGCTCCTCCGGAAGCTCCACGTCGCCGAACGCGAGCATCACCTTGCCGGCCGCCGTCGCGTGCCCGATGCTCGGCCGGCCGAGCTGCGCGACGCTCTGCACGACCGAGGAGCTGTGCGCGAAGTCGACGGTGATCGCGTCGTGCCCGCCAGGCGCCGACAGCGTCGCGGTCTCGCCCGTCTCGCGCACGAGTGCCTGCAGGTGCGGTCGGGCGAGAGTCCGCAGGTCGAGACGCCCGAGCACGGCATTGCCGAGCTCGATCAGCCGCAACGAGAGGCGATAGCGGCCGCTCGCCGGCACGTGCTCGACGAACCGGGCCGAGGCGAGCGTCGCGAGCAGGCGCGAGACCGTGCTGGCGTTGATTCCGGTGCGCCGCGCGATCTCGTTCGTGCCGAGCTCGCCGCCGTCCGACAGCGCATCGAGCACCGCAAACGCACGTTCGACGGCGGCGACGTGACGGACTGCCGGTTGACCGGTACGAGCCATGCTACGCTCCTTGAAGTCCATTTTGACACCCCATTGCCCGGGAGGCAATTCACATGATACCTGCTTCGTCCCGCTTCGTCATCGTCGGCGCCGGTATGCACGGCCTGTCAACGGCCTACCACCTTGCCGTCGAGCTCCGGCAGCGCGGCATCGGTTCCGGCGCAGACATCGTCGTGCTCGAGAAGGCGACCCCGGGTGCCGGCGCCACCGGCATCGCGTGCGGCGTGGTCCGCAACAACTACTTCCAGCCTGCGATGAGCGAGCTCATGCAGGCCTGCGTCGAGGTGTGGGAGTCCGACCCCGTCGCCTACCACTACAACAGCGTCGGCTACATCGCGCTCGGCCCGCAGGTGCAGGAGAGCGATCTCAGCGCCGTCTACGAGCGCCACCAGCGCATCGGCTACAACTCGAGCCTGTACGTCGGTGAGGCCGAGGTCGACGTGCACATGAAGGAGCTCTTCCCAGACTGGCGGGCAAAGGGCGTCACGATCTGCCTCCACGAGCACCAGGGCGGCTTCGCCTTCAACGTCGAGTCCGTGATCGGCCTCCGCGACAAGTGCCTCGCCGAGAACGTCCAGATCCACTCCTACGTCGAGGTGACGGGCTTCGAGCTCGCCGACGACGACACGGTGACGGCCGTCGAGACCGACAAGGGCCGGATCGCCGTCGGCGAGCAGGTCGTGATCGCACCCGGCCCGTGGGCCAAGCACTTCTGGGGCATGCTCGGCCTACCGATGACGATCGACATCCACACACCCTCCGGCGACGTCGCGCGCGACCAGCCGATGTGGACGTACTGGAACCTGCAGGAGGGCGAGATCACGGTCGACCCCCTGATGTTCGACCTCGCGGACGGCAGCGCGCCCCCCGTGATCCATCTCGACACCGACGCGCCGCTCCATACCGACGAGGGCAAGCTGATCACCGACGAGCTCTGGGGCATCTACTACAAGCGCGACCGCCACGGCATCCAGGGTGGTGCCTCGCCACTCACGGTCGACGGGGATATCGAACTCGACCCGTACCCCTCCACCACGAACGTGGACGACGAGTTCCCCGACATGTGGTGCGCCGCTCTCTCGCACGCAATGAGTCGGTTCGAGGGCTGTCGACCTCTGTACAAGCAGGCCCGCTCCGGCGGCGTGGGATCGTTCACGGCCGACAACTTCCCGGTCTTCGACTACCTGAAGCCGAACGTCTACGGGATCCTCGATTCGAACCACGGCTACAAGATGATCGGGGTCGGCCGCGAGGTTGCCCGGGTCATCTGCGGCGACTCGGCGCCGCTCCTCGCGCCGTTCCGCTTCGAGCGCTTCGCGACCGGCGATCTGCATCCGGTCTCGAACTCGCCGTATCCCTGGTCGTAGCCGTATCCCTGGTCCTAAGGGCGACGCGGAGCGTCGCCCTTACATCGTCCCCGCATCAGCTCGTGGGTCATCGTGGAGCACCCAGAAGACGATCGCCTCGCGGTCGCTCAGGTTGCGCCATCCACTCACGCCGCTGCGGTCGGCGATCAACGCCTCCCCCTGACGGAGAACCGGCCCACCCGACGCGAGCAGAACCTGCACGAGCCCGGCAGCGACGTTGACCACCTCGACGCCCTTGTGCGCGAACGCGGGCGTCGCCGACCCGCCGGGAGAGAGGCGGACGAGATAGACGCGAAGGCCGGCGAGGGGGTCGTCGAGGAGCGGCACCGGCACGTCGTGCTCGGCATGCCGGGGATCGTCTCGGCGGGCGAGCCGGTAGCCGGGAGCGACGTCGCCGCGCAGGAGCTCGTCCAGAGTCACGTTCAGCTTCGCTGCCAGGTCGAGAAGCGTCTCGAGCGACAGGCCGCGCCGGCCGCGCTCGGCCTGCGAGATCGCGCTTGGCGAGACACCGGCGAGCCGTGCGAGATCCGCCTGGCTGAGGTGACGGGCGAGCCTGAGGCTGCGGAGCGCCGCGCCGAGCCGAGCGGCGGCCGGCGCAGGCTCGAGCACCGGGAGGCCGCCCTCGAGCCCGTAGCGGAAGACGCTGCCCTCGACACCGGGTCGCCGTCCCTCCGCCTTCGCAATCCGCAGCCTCCCGCCGCCCACGTCGAGCACGCATTGCGTGATCCCCTCGACTTCTCGACGCAACGTCGGCGCGTGACCGGCGCCCGGAAGCGACCAGTACGCGATGGCGCCGAGTCCGAGCAGGAGTGGGCAACCGCGGGAGAAGAACCTACTCGCCCTCTCGCGGCCCCAGCGCTCGCTCATCGCAGCGAGCGTGTCGAACAGGAGGAGCTGCCGCGGAGACCCGGCGCACCGCCGGGCGATCGCATCGAGCAGCGGCCTCGGCTCGGCCAGCGGGCCCTGCGCCCGAGCATCGATGAGCTCGAGCCCCGGGTAGGCCTGCGCAAGCTCGGCGGGCTCTCGCACGAACGTGACAAAGGCCGACGCCTCGTAGAGCGGTGCTTTCGCCGCCACGGCACGGAAGAACGGCTCGACATCGGCCGCATCGTCCGCCGCAAAGACGACGTTGTCCCCCCAGAAGAGCCCGTTCAGGGCACGGTCGAGCACGTCCACCCCGGTGGTCGCCGTGAAGGGAATTCCTCCCGCCGAGCCGCGCTGATCGCTATGAAGCATAGCTTACCGAATTGTAGTAAATCATCCCCTTTGCTTTATACCTTGGTTGTTCCCACATGACCAACCAAGGAGACACGATGACCAAGCTCATCAGGTCGATCGCAGCAATCCTCAACGCCCACACCGAGCACCAGCCGTATCGCTTTTCGCGCGGCATGGGCCCTCGTCCCGCCCCGCGAACGCGCCGCTCGTAGCTCGAGGGGCGCGCCGGCGGCCCGGCTGGTCAGCTCGGAGCTGCGGCGTGCGGGACGACCTCGACGTCGATCCCGTCCTTGCGGAGCTTGCGACGCAGCTCGGTGCCCACGTCGCCCTCGATCATGCGACGCAAACCCCTCGGGACGACCGTCTCGTCGATCACGATTGCACTCACACCACGCCCCCTTGCGACGGCCGTGAGCTTCTTTGCCGCACGCCGCGTCGCCGCCACCTGACCGTCTGCAGAGACGCCGCTGGCGCGCAGCTTGTGGATCGCCGCCTCCACCCACCGTTGCCGCTCGGCAATCTCGTCCTTCGTCGGGAGCAGCCCCGGATGCGGCAGCCCGAACGACGACCCGTAGATCTTCGCGATCGTCACGACCGCGACCGACCCTGAGCCCGCGAGGGCGGCCGCCTGAGCGACCGCCCTCGGGGAGAAGTCCTGACGCCCGTCCGAGGCGAGCAGCACCTCACACGGATCGAGCGGTTGGACGTCGAAGCTCCGACGGTGGAACGGCACTGCCTACGCCGAGCCCCCGGAACTCGTCGCCGCAGCCTCGGTGTTCCCTCCGGCCGACTTGTCCTCGATCGTCCGCCACCAGTAGAGCGGGAAGTAGAGCGCGAGAAGAATCAGGCCGATCCAGTACAGCCAGCGGTAGCCCTCTCCGACCACATAATCCGCCGCGTAGTAGCCGCCTATCGCCCAGAGAAGAAGCCCGGCGACTCCGACGATCAGGGCGAGTGGCCCGAACGCTCGCGGCATCTTCAGATCGCGAACAGTGTCCTCACGCGTGGCGCGGAAGACGCCGTAGCCGACCATCGAGACCGAGAGTGCGAACAGGTAGCCCATGTTGGAGAACACATAGATCTGCAGTGGGGAGCCGACGGTCAGCACCGCGATCGAGCAGCCAAGGCTGACGAGCATCGCGAACGACGGCGCCTTGTGCTTGTTGGCCCAGCCGAACGCCTTCGGGAGGATCCCGTCGTGGGAGTTCTGGTACAGCCCGCGAGACGCACCCATGATCGCGTTCAGAACCGAGAGGCTGAGAGCGATGATGAGGGAGAGTCCTATGAACCACGTCCAGAACTGGTTGACGCCGAAGATCTGATCGACATACCCCTGGAACAGGATGTTCGCGTCGCCGATCCAGCCCTCGTTGTCCTTCGCGAGCTGCTGCAGCCCCACCGTCCCGAGCACGGTGAAGACCATGATTGGCAGGGTCACGTAGATGAAGAAGCCGAACAGGCCCTCTGCGGTGATCGCGATCTTTGCATCACGCACGGGATCACGACATTCGCCGATATAACAGGCCGCGGCCTCCATAGCGAGCACGGTCCACGTGTAGATGAACGCCCAGCCCAGGATCAGCTGCCAGCTGCCCTTCGTGCCGATCGGCGACGAGGAGAGCGAGAGGCTGAGGTTGTCGAAGCCGTTCAGGGAGCCGGGCTTGAAGAACGGGAGGATCACGAGCAGGACGAGTGGGACGATCGTGCAGATGCCGAGCACGGTGGCAAACGATGCGCCGAGTCGGATTCCGAGCCAGCACGGAATGAACATCACGAGAAGCAGGATCACGCCGACGACGAACACGTCGACGGGAACCACCGAGCCGAACCTGGAGCTGATTGGCCCGAACTCGCCGCCAAAGTCGATGTTGAACAGGTCGACGATGTACAGAGAGGCGAGGAACGCATTGATCGGGGCAACGGTGAACCAGCCGAGCCAGTAGGCCCAGGACGAGAGGCCGCCGATGTGGCGCGAGAAGCTGTTGCCCATCGGCTTGAAGGTCTCGAACGCGTACGAGGGCAACCCGCCGGAGCGTTCGGGCCAGGTCGCGGCCATCTCCGCGAGGCAGAAGCAGAGAAAGACGCCGATCGCCGTGATGATCGCGAAGAGCACGATCGCGAAGCCGCCGAGCGCGTAGAGCGCGTAGCCGATGAGCCCGATGATGAGCACGGTGCCGGCGAGGCCGATGACAAAGGCGCCCCACCAGTTCGTCTCGCGGGCCAGACCGCCCGACGCGTTCGGGACATCTACGAGCCTGCTGTCGAAGTCACTCACTTATCCTCCTCCGAGGTGGATGGAACGTGGCAATCGAAACGTATGGAGCGGTCAGAGTCAAGGCATCCGGACTCAGAACGGGCTGCGGCCCGGGATCCAATCCGTCCCAGCAAGCGGTACGCGTGCCATCGCGGCCGCCTCGATGGTCAGTGCGACGAGGTCCTCCGGCTCGAGGTTGTGGATGTGTGACTTGCCGCAGGCGCGCGCGAGCGTCTGCGTTTCGAGCGTGAGCACGCGCAGGTAGTTCGCCACCCTGCGACCACCGAGCTCGGAGTCGAAGCGCGCGGCGAGCTCGTCATCCTGGGTCGAGATCCCGGTCGGGTCGCGACCGGCCTGCCAGTCGTCGTAGTACCCTGCGGAGCTGCCGATCTTGTTGTACTCGGCCTCGAAGTCGGGGCTGTTGTCGCCCATGGCGATCAGCATCCCCGTGCCGATCGCGACCGCGTCGGCTCCGAGCGCAAGTGCTTTCGCGACGTCCGCTCCGGTCCGGATCCCGCCGGACACGATCAGCTGAACCTCTCGGTGGAGGCCGAGCTCCTGGAGCGCCTGCACGGCGAGCGGGATCGCGGCGAGGGTCGGGATCCCGACGTGCTCGATGAAGACGTCCTGGGTGGCGGCGGTACCGCCCTGCATCCCGTCGACGACGATCACGTCCGCGCCGGCCTTTACGGCGAGCTGCACGTCGTAGTACGTGCGCGTCGCGCCAACCTTGACGAAGATCGGCTTCTGCCAGTCGGTGATCTCCCGCAACTCACCGATCTTGATCTCGAGATCGTCGGGGCCGGTCCAGTCCGGGTGTCGACAGGCGCTTCGCTGGTCGATCCCCTTCGGGAGATCTCGCATCGCGGCGACGCGGTCGGAGATCTTGTGACCGAGCAGCATCCCTCCGCCTCCCGGCTTCGCGCCCTGGCCGACCACGACCTCGATTGCGTCCGCCTTGCGGAGGTCGTCCGGGTTCATGCCGTAGCGCGAGGGGAGCAACTGGTAGACGAGCATCTCCGAATGGCCGCGCTCCTCCGGGGTCATGCCGCCGTCGCCCGTCGTCGTCGAGGTGCCCATCTCGGTCGCGCCGCGCCCGAGTGCCTCCTTGGCTGGCGCCGATAGAGCACCG
>JBKJVI010000075.1:0-44125 GCA_046590225.1 Gaiella sp.
CGTTCGCGTCGGCACGTTTCAGAGCGTCGGAGTGCGGCTCGTACCGGGCGCGATGCGCCGGTACGTCGAGCGCTGGCCCGAAGTCGAGGTACGGCTTCTCGAGGCGGGCTACGACGAAGATCTCCTCACGCTGCTCGAGCGTGGGGAGATCGATCTCGCATTCGTGCGCGAGAACGACGACCCGAACTTCGAGCAAGTCGCCGTCCTGTCGGACCCGTACGTCCTGCTCGCTCCGGCAGAATCGGACCTCGCCCGTGACGGCAGGACCGTTCGTCCACGGGAGATCGCCAAACTGCCCCTGATCGGGTACCGCCGTTCGACCGAGGGCGCCGAGGCGCTCCTCCGATCGAGGGGACTCGATCTCGAGGTCGTCTTCCGCTCGGACGAGGGAGGAACGGTGCAAGGTCTCGTCGGTGCAGGCATCGGGTACGCCGTCGTGCCTCTGCTCGCTGTGGAGACCAGCTCGGATGTAACCGTCCTCGCGGTGTCCGGCTTGCCTCCTCGACGAATCGCGCTTGCCTGGCACGTCGATCGGGCACCCACCCCGGCCGCTCAGGCGTTTGTGGAGATCGTGACAGAGCTCGGAGCCGAGATCGAGTTGGGCTACGCTCCCGATGTGCGCGCCACCCGGTCACGCGGAGTGACGACGTCGTGAAGGTCGTCACGGTCGTCGGCAACCGGCCGCAGTTCATCAAGTCGGCGCCGCTCTCCGAGGCCCTGCGCAAGCAGGGGATCGACGAGGTAGTCGTTCACACCGGACAGCACTGGGACGCCGCGATGTCCGAGATCTTCTTCGAAGAGCTCGACCTTGGGGCGCCGGACGTCACACTCGATCTCCGAACATCGGACATCACGACGCTGGAAGCCGCCCTTCGGTCGACGGTCTCAGAATGGCGGCCGGATGCGGTGCTCGTCTACGGGGATACCAACTCAACACTGGCTGGAGCACAGGCGCGCGGCACATGCCCGGTCGCCCACGTCGAGGCGGGGCTACGAAGCGGAGACCTGTCAATGCCCGAGGAGCGGAACCGGATCGAGGTCGATCGGCTTTCATCACTCCTTTTTACACCGGACGAGCGCTCGGCAACCACCCTCCGCGAGGAGCGTGTCGCCGGCGAGATCCATGTCGTGGGCGACGTGATGGCAGACGCAGTGAATCGGTTCGCGCCACTTGCCCGCGAGCGGTCCGACATCCTCGCCTCCCTCGGTCTCGAGCCCGGTGCCTACGTCCTCGCAACGGTTCATCGTGAGGCGAACGTTCGGCCCGAGCGGCTGAGGAGGATTATCGAGGGCCTCGGTGGCTCGTCCCGCCCTGTCATCTTTGCCGCACATCCGCGGACGCGATCCGTTCTCAGAGAGAACGCGATCGAGCTTCCCCCGACGATTCTGCTGATCGACGCGCTCGGGTATCTCGACTTCGCCGCCCTGGCCTCGCAGGCAGCGGTGATCGCGACCGACTCGGGCGGCCTGCAGAAGGAGGCCTACTGGTACGGAGTTCCGTGCGTGACGATGCGCCCGTCGACCGAGTGGGTCGACACCGTTCACGCCGGCGCAAACGTGCTCGTCGACGACGACCCTGTCTCGATCGTCGAAGCGATCGAACGCGCCGAGATTCCCCCCGATCTTCCGTCGCTCTACGGCGACGGCCACGCCTCCGAGCGAATCGCGACCGTCCTCGGGGGTACCATTGCGCGCTGTGCATCGTGACGTCGCAATCATCGGCGCCGGCTACGTCGGCGTCCCCCTCGCGCAGGTCTTCGCCGACGCGGGCCGGTCGGTCCTGCTCGTCGACGTCAGCGCCGAGCGGGTTGCCCAGCTCAACCGAGGCGAGAGCTACATCGAGGACGTACCGAGCGCCAAGCTGAAGGAGCTCGTCGAGGAGCGCGGACTGCGCGCCACCACAGACTACGACGAGTTGGCAGAAGCAGACGCGATCGTGATCGCGCTGCCGACGCCGCTCTCGAAGCAGCGTGAGCCCGACCTTTCGATCGTGCGAGCGGCGACCGCTGAGATCGCGACCCGCCTGCGTCAGGGTCACCTCGTTGTTCTCGAGTCGACGACCTACCCCGGCACCACCCGGGACGAGCTGCTGCCGATCCTCGAGCGCGGCTCAGGACTGACCGCTGGCGTCGATTTCCATCTCGCATTCTCCCCCGAGCGGATCGATCCCGGCCGCCTCGACCACACGACGAAGACCGTACCGAAGGTCGTCGGCGGCATCAACGAAGCCTCGACCGAGGCCGCAGCTGCGCTCTACGCCAGCGCCATCGACACCATCCATCGCGTCTCCACTCCGGAAGCAGCGGAGCTGACGAAGCTGCTCGAGAACATCTTTCGCTCCGTCAACATCGCGCTCGTCAACGAGCTCGCCCAGCTGTGCGACCGGATGGGAATCGACATCTGGGAGGTCATCGAGGCGGCGGACACGAAGCCGTTCGGGTTCATGCGCTTCGATCCGGGGCCAGGTCTCGGCGGCCATTGCATCCCGATCGATCCCTTCTACCTCACCTGGAAGGCACGCGAGTACGACTTCTCGACCCGCTTCATCGAGCTCGCAGGCGAGGTCAACCAGAACATGCCGTACTACTGCCGCTCGCGGGTCTCGCAGGCGCTGAATCACGGCGCGGGCAAGTCACTCAGCGGCTCACGGATCCTCGTCCTCGGCGTCGCCTACAAGGCCGATATCTCGGACATGCGCGAGTCACCTGCGGTGAAGCTGATCGAGCTACTCCGGAACGCCGGTGCGGACGTGGCGTACCACGATCCGCACGTCCCCTCATTCATCGACCACGGCACGGAGCTCGTCTCGCAGCCGCTCGACCCCGGCGTCTACGACGCGGTCGTGATCGCTACCGCACACACCGAGATCGCCTACGCACAGCTCGTGGCAGACGCACGCCTCGTTGTCGACCTGCGAAACGCCGTCGGCCGTCGCGGTATCGCCGACGAGAAGGTCTGGAAGCTGTGATTCGCGTCGCCCACGCGGGCGTCGGCGGCTGGGGCAAGAACGTCGTGCGGGTCGTAGGAGAGCTCTCCGAGCTTGCCTGGGTCGTCGACACGGACGCTGCCCGGCAGGCCGAGTACGCGTCGCGGTATCCGCAGGCCACGATCACCGAGTCGTTCACGGATGCCCTCGCGGACGACACGGTTCACGCGGTCACGATCGCGACACCGGTTCCTTCCCACTACGCGCTCGCGAAGCAGGCGCTCGAGGCCGGGAAGCACGTCTTCGTAGAGAAGCCGCCTGCGATGCGTGGCGAGGAGATGGAGGAGCTCGTCGCCCTCGCACTGAAGGGCGACCTCGTTCTGATGCCGGGGCATCTGCTCCTCTACCACCCCGGCCTTCGCAAGGTGAAGGAGCTCGTCGACTCCGATGAGCTCGGGGATATCGCCTGCGTCTACGGGAACCGTCAGAACCTCGGAGTGATCCGTTCGAACGAGAACGCCCTCTGGTCGCTCGGTGTCCACGATCTCTCGGTGATCCTCTGGCTCCTCGGCGAGGAGCCCTCCGAGGTCGTCGCTTACGGTCAGGACTTCGTCCAGCCGGGCATCGAGGACGTCGTGTTCTGCTTCCTCCGCTTCCCGTCCGGGAAGGTCGCACACATGCACCTCTCCTGGCTCGACCCGCACAAGATGCGCAAGATGACGGTTGTCGGCCGCGAGAAGATGGTCGTCTTCGACGACATGGAGCTCGAGCGGAAGGTGACCGTCTACGAGAAAGGCCCCTGGGAGCCAACGGAGGGAGAGTGGCGCACCCGGACAGGCGACATCTTCAGCCCGAAGATCGTTGCCGATGAGCCCCTCAAGCTCGAGCTGCAGCACTTTCTCAAGCTCGTTGCCGACGGACCTGGCGATCATCGCGAAGCGACCGACGGCCTCGCCGTCGTGCGGACGCTCGACCGGCTGACCACGTCCTTGCACACGGGCGCGCCTGCGTGAGTGCGGACGTTCACCCGAGCGCGATCGTCTATCCCGGAACGATCCTCGGCGACGGAGTCAGGGTGCTCGAGAATGCCGTCGTCGGTAAGCAGCCGACGCTCTCGCCCCGCTCGACCGCAAAGCGCGAGGCGTTGCCACCGACGGTGATCGGAGCAGGCACCATCGTCTCGACCGGCGCGATCGTCTTTGCCGGGACGTCGATCGGTGCGCGCGTCATCCTCGGCGATCAGTCATGCGTCCGTGAGCGAGTCACGATCGGCGACGACGTCATCGTCGGGCGGGGTTCCCTCGTCGAGAACGACACGACAATCGGCGCGATGACGAAGATCCAGGCCGACGCCTACATCACGGCGTACTCGACGCTCGAGGAGCACGTGTTCATCGCCCCGCGGGTCGTGACGACGAACGACAACTGGATGGGTCGGACGGAGAAGCGCTTCGGCAGCATCAAGGGGCCGACGATTCGACGCGGGGCGCGCATCGGCGGCGGCGCCATCCTCTGCCCACAGGTCGAGATCGGCGAGGACGCCTTCGTCGGTGCGGGCGCTGTCGTCACGAAGGACGTACCGCCGCGCGTTGTCGTCGTCGGGTCGCCGGCCCGCGTTCTGCGGGACGTCCCCGAGGACGAACTGCTCGACGCGTAAGTAGGAGTCGCCTACCGCGACTTCGACACAGCGATCCGATAGGCGCCGGAGATCGACCTGGTCGCGCGGACGTGGAGGAAGTACCACCCGGCCACGCGAGCCCTATGGGTAAGCGCACTGCCCGCCGGACGTGTCGCGAGGCGCCGAACCGGTACGGATGACGCATCGACTGCCAGCGTCCCCGGTCGCCAGAGAGCGAGCGCTGGTCGGACGGGTGCGGCCGGCGCCGAGGTCACCGTGAGGTGCTCCCCGGCACGCAGATAGACGCGGTAGACATCATCACGGTCATTCCAGTAGTCGAGCGTTGCGTCGACAGCGCGCCGCCGGCCGAAGAGCGTGTAGGCACCCGACCCGGCGCTGTCGTTTGGCTCGTACCTGTCCGGCGTAGGAAGGCCTGTGGCAAGGAGCTCGAGCGACGCCGATTGATCGAGGCGACCGAAGCCTGTGAATCGGTCTCTCCCGGCGGCGCACAATCCACAGCCGTTCACGGGTGTCGCATCGACCGCTCCACCGAGGAGGAGCGAGGTCGCCTGGTCGGCCGTCAGACTGGGTGCGGATGCGAGAAGCACGGCGGCCGCAGCGGTGACCTGCGGAGTGGCGAAGCTCGTTCCCTCGGCTGACCGGTACTCCTCGGGCCCACAGCTCGAGTACCCCTGCTCGGCGCAGCCGGGGAACGCCGACGTGAGCGAGAGAGGAAAGGTCGAGAGGATGTCGACGCCCGGCGCCGCGATGTCGTTGAACTGGGTGTCGCGATTCGAGAACGCCGGCGAGCCGCCCTTTGGGCCGAGCGCGCTCACACCGACGACGTGCGGCAGTGCAGCGGGCCAACTCGCATAGGGCCACGGTTGGGCAGGGGCCTGATCGGCATTTCCGACTGCCGCGACGACGAGCACGCCTTTCGCGACGGCGTACGCGACGGCGTCAGCCTCGAGTTGCGAGTACGTGTCTCGACTCGGATCGAGAGGGTCCCGGGAACCGCCAAGGCTCATGTTGATGATGCGCGCACCGTTGGCGACCGCCCAGCGAATCGCCTTCGCCTCCGCCTCGACCGGGATCGACCGGTCAGGCCCGACGACCTTCGCGATCAGGAGCTCGGCCGGCGGCGCGAGACCTGCGATACCGACTCCGTCGTTCGTTTCGGCTGCGATCAGGCCTGCGACGAACGTCCCGTGCCCTTGGGTGTCGACCGTGGGAGGTCCGCCGACAAAGCTCTTCGCCGCAGCGATGCGGCCCTGGAACTCCGGATGGGTTCCGTCGATGCCGGAATCGATCACTGCCACCCGGACTGAAGCGAGGAGTGGAGGCTCGGGCCAGAAGTCGAATGCGCGGTTCTGGGCTGCATACCATTGCCGCGCAAGGAACGGGTCATTCGGGGTGTACGACGCGGCGCGGACACCGAGCTCCTCGACGTACGAAACACCCTTGACCCGGTCGAGTTTGCGTCTGCTGGGAGCAGAAACAGCAAGCGCGCGAATCGGGCTGAGGTCGACGATACGCGTCGCCCCTTGGGCGCGGAGCCGGCCGAAGACGGCTGCGCTGTTCTCTCCCTCGGCCAGACCGACCGCGTAACGGGCCGCGGATGCGCGCGGCGGAGCAACGAGTCCGACGACGCCAGCCACGATCACCGCGAGCGCGACTGCGGAGGCCGCGCGTGCGATCACTTCACGGCCTCGGCGGGAACGGTGACTGTCAGGGCCGGACCGACGACACCGTCGGCGACGAGCCTGTACGTCGCCGTGAGCGTCGGCCTTACCGTGGCGACGAAGGCCCCGTCAAGTCCTGGCTTCAGGTTGACCGCCGGCAGCCACGTGCCTTTGGCGCCAAGCTTCTCGAGGAGAGGCATGGTGACGTCACGGGCGACGCCGGAGATGATGACCGGCGCAGCCAGCCGGGGCGACGGCAGCGGCCGTGCGACGCGCAGGACTCCCAGCTTGAACGCGGTCGAGCGAAGGCCAAGCGTGGCGCGGACGTCCGCTGCGCGGAGGAGCACATTTTCACCCGTTCTCTTGGTCAGCGTGACGGAGAGGGGCCGGCCGGAGTCGGACGGCTCCACCTTCACGTCGACGACCGGTGCAGAAAGACGGAACGCCTGGCCGAGCGTCGCCGCCGTGAACGAACGCGGAGCCCAGCGATGATAGGGCGAAAGCGTGTCCCAGGGGTCATCTCGCGCCAGCAGGTACGGCGTGAGAACTCCGAAGACGTCCTTGCTCGACGCTGTGCGCCCGCCCGACGAGGAGTAGTAGAACGTGGTCGCGACCTTACCGGCGTAACTGAGGATCTGACCTCGGGTCGCCTTCACGGCGGCGGTTGTCGTTGGGGCCTCGGCCGAGACACCGTAGTACACCTGGCTGCGCGTATCGGAGTAGAGGTCGAACGGCTTGCTCTTGACAATGCTCGCGAGCGCGTACGAGCGCGCGGCCACAGCCTGTGCCTGGAGCGCCGCCGCCGGCCACTCCTTGGGAACCTCGCCGGGAACGACGCCGAGCAGATACGCGTCGAGCCCGAGAACGTCAAGAACCTGAAGCGCGCCCGAGACGACAGAGAGTCGGATCTCGCCTCGATACTCCTTCCCGTCGAGCTGCAACAACGTTCCCGGCGTCGGCACGAAGGCCAGAGGCCCCGGGAGGCGCGTCGGCTTGCCGTCGACGAGGACACGGAGGTTTGGCTTGACCGTGATCTCGCCGGGTTGGAGCTCGGTCACGACGCCTGATCCATCCCTGACGGAGAACGGCAGGGCCGATGCGAGCTTCACGAACGGACGGCCGTCGGCGAGGAGAACCCTGACCTTCGCAACAGCGGCCTTCGTCAGTTCCGTGCCCGGGTAGTAGAACGCGAGAATCTCGCGGTAGTCGCGGTTCGCCTTCGCCTGGGCGAGAGCGCCGTACTGGTTGAGGCCGACCCCGTGACCGTAGCCCCCACCCGTGAGCACGTAGGTCGGAGCCGACAAGGCAGGCGCGGGAGCCGGGGTGAGGGGCCCGGACGGTTGAGCAGACAGGGCCGCACCGGCCGCACCGGCGAGAACGAGCGAGAGGATGGGAACGAGGACGCGTCGCATCATGAGGAATCTCATGGAACTGTTCTCGGTTAGACGGCTCAGGCCTTGAGTCGGTTTGCGTACTGCTCGTCATAGTAGGCGCGGTATGCGCCCGACTTGATCGGCTCCCACCACGAACGGTTCTCGCGGTACCAGTCGACCGTCGCAGGGAGGCCGCCCTCGCCGAACGAGTGCTGGGGCTTCCAGCCGAGCGCCCGGAGCTTCGAATCGTCGAGCGCATAGCGCCGATCGTGTCCTGCCCTGTCCTCCACGTGGCGGACGAGCGACGGGTCGGCTCCGGTCAACTCGAGGATCCGGTGCGTGATCTCGATGTTCTCGTGATCTTCGCCGCCGACGTTGTAGACCTCGCCGGGCGCACCCTCGTGGAGCACGAGCTCGATGCCGGCGCAATGGTCCTCGGCGTGCAGCCATTCCCGCACCTGCTTGCCGTCTCCGTAGACGGGGAGCGGCTCGCCCTCGATCGCGTTCGTGGTAAACAGGGGAACGAGCTTCTCGGGGTACTGGTTGGGGCCGTAGGTGTTCGCGCCCCGCGTGATCGACGCGTGCACGCCGTACGTCCGCACATACGCGAGCACCTGGAGATCGCCGCCCGCCTTCGCGGCGCTGTACGGGCTCGACGGTCGCAGCGGATCACCTTCGAGCGCTCTCCCCCCCGCCTCGAGATCACCGTAGACCTCGTCTGTCGAGACCTGGACGAACCGAGCGCCGGTTTCACGTGCCGCCTCGAGAAGGCACATCGTGCCGAGGACATCGGTATGGACGAACTCGGCCGGGCCGAGGATCGAACGATCGACGTGCGTCTCCGCCGCGAAATTCACGATCGCGTCGCATCCTGCAGTGGCCGCCGCAACGGCCACCGGATCCGCGATATCTCCGTGGACGAACTCGTGCTCGACTCCCTCGAGGTTCGCGGGATTGCCAGCGTACGTGAGCTTGTCCAGAACGACGACACTGTGGACGCCGTCAGTGAGCCTCCGCACGAAATGGGAACCGATGAACCCGGCGCCACCGGTGACGAGCACGCGCATCAGGACAGGGTAGCCACAGCCCGGACTCGCGTTCGGGTCGATCGCCCGCACAGAATCCTTGTGACACATTGTCACAAGTAGGTCGGGCGGCAGCGGTCTAGCGCGCTGCCCCGAGAGCGGTGAGGCATTCCAACAGGCCGTCACGCCACAGTGGGAGCTCTGGAGCGTCCTTCTCGCTGCGCAGGACCGACGCGGAGGGCCGGGGCGCTTTCGCGCCGAACTCGGCCGTCGTGATCCGCTTCACGCGACAGTCGAGGCCGGCCCCTTCGAAGATCGCTTCGGCAAAGTCCGCCCAGGTGCATTCGCCCGCCGCAGCAAGATGCCAGGTGCCGAACGGCGCAGAGGCGTCGACGAGCTCACGAGTCGCGCAGGCGAGATGCCCGACGTAGGTGGGACAGCCGAGCTGATCGTCGACGACTGCGACCTCGGCGCGTTCTGCTCCGAGACGGAGCATTGTTCGGACGAAGTTGTTCCCGGTCGGGCCGTAGAGCCAGGAGCTGCGCACGATCCATGCCTGCTCGCCCGCCGCCGCCTCGCCGTGGAGCTTGGAACGGCCGTACGCGGAGAGGGGGTTCGGGCTATCCGACTCCACGTACGGGGTGCCCTTGCGACCATCGAACACGTAGTCGGAGGAGTACGCAACGATCGGCGCTCCGAGCTCGGCTGCATGCGCCGCCCCACCCACGTTGACCTCTGCAGCACCCTGCGGGTCGTCCTCAGCGCCGTCGACGTTCGTCCAGGCTGCGGTGTGGAGGACGAGATCCGGCGACGCGAGATCCGGCGGTGCGGGGAATCGAACGTCCCAGTCCGCGCGCGAAAGTGCAGTCACCGCATCCGTCGCGAAGACGTCACCGAGCGCCGCCCCGAGCTGCCCCCGGGCGCCCGTGATCAGGACGCTGCGGCGCTGTCTCGTGACGAGAGAATGGGTGTCTGGGTGCTCCACAGGTTCTTCACGCGCGGGTCGTCCCAGGCGATTCCTTGCTCGTCGGGGTCGGCGGGATCGTACTCCTCGGTCACGTGATAGACGAACAGCAGATCGGTGAGTGCCTCGAAGCCGTGCGCATGACGACCCGGGATATAGAGCGCCACCGGGTTTTCATCGCCGATGTCCTCCGTGAACGTCGCACCCGTCTCCCGGTCGAGCACGACGACGCGTGCTGTTCCCTGGAGGCACGCAAAGAGGTCGTCCTGGCCGCGCTCGTGGAAGTGGAGGCCCCGGATGACGCCCTGACGTGACATCGAGACGTTCGTCTGCACGGTGGACTTCGGGAGGAGGCTTTCGCGTCGGAGCTCGAAGAACCATCCGCGGTCATCCGCGAAGCGCTGCAACGGGATCCGGAAGATCCCCTCAACACTCACTTGTTGACGCCTGTCTCGTCGATCAGTCGCCCGATCTCGGCGAGATGTTGCCAGTGCTTGCCCGCGTCCTCCCACCAGCCGTTGACGGGGACGACGGACAGCTCGCCTCGCTCTGCATAGGCGCGATTGACGTCGGTGATCTCGAGCTCGCCCCGGCTCGAGCGCTCGAGGCTCGAGATCACGGAGAAGACGTCGGGTGGGTAGCAGTACAGACCGACGATCGCATCGTTCGAGGGCGGCGCCGGATAGCGGAGGTCGACGACGCCGGCCTTCTCCGCGAGGTCAACGACCTTCCGGTCGCTGTCATAGACGATGACGCCGAAGTTCTCGGGGTCCGGGACTTCTTTCACGAACACCTGAGCTCCAACGCCAGTGTCTCCCCAGGTTGCGATCTCGGCCGCGTGGGAGTGCTCGAAGATATTGTCGCCGAGCACGACCACGAGCGAGTCGCCACCGGCGAAGTCCTCGGCCATCCCGACGACCTCGGCGATCCCGCCTGGCTGCGTCTGCACCTTGTAGGTGAGGTCGAGCTCGAGGAGCGGCGCTTCGCCCCCGCGGACGGTGAGGTGGCCGTCGCCGAGGAGGTCGATCATCTGGCCGGCGTGACCCTTCCCGGTGACGAGGAGAACCTCGCGGATCCCGGCGAGCTGGAGGAGTTGGAGCGGGTAGTAGACCATCGGCCAGCTGCCGACGGGGAGCAGGTGCTTGTTCGTGACGCGCGTCAGCTCACCGAGCCGCGTCGCCTCCCCTCCTGCACAGACCAGTCCCTTCATGCAGCGATGCTAACCGGATCAGACCGCGTGCGAGGCGTTCTGTGCCGCTTTCGCGATCGGGCTCCGCTCGAGGAGCGAGAACGAGAGCTCGACCGCAGGGCCGATTCCGAAGGCAAACGCCAGGGTGCCGACTCCCACTGTTCCGCCGAGTGCGAACCCGAGAACCGTGACTGCAACCTCGATTGTTGCCCGGGTGATTCCGATGCGCGCCCCGGATCGGCGGGAGGTGACGAGCATCAGGGAGTCGCGCGGGCCTGCTCCCATGCCTGCTCCGACATAGAACGCCGTCCCGATCCCGATGATCAGGATCCCCGCGATCATCAGGACGAGCCGGATCACGAGCGCGGTATCCGACAACGCGTCGACGGCTTCTATCGCGATCAGCCAGTCCACGAAGAGGCCGATCAGGACAGCATTTGCGACCGTCCCCGGTCCGATCCGTGCCCCGAGGGCCCACGCCACTACGAGGACGACGACGGCGATCACGATGTTCGCAGTACCGAAGGACAGCGACGTTTTGTCCGAGATGCCCTGCGCGAGGACGTCCCACGGGGAGAGCCCCAGGCCGGACTCGAGCAGCAGGACGATCCCGAGGGCGAAGAGGAGCAGGCCGAAGACGAGCGAGACGGAGCGAATCAGAACCGAGCCTCGGATCAGGGGAGGGACGTGCATCGCCTCAGCGTTCCCACCCAGGCGTCAGCGTCCGGCGTGACGGATCAGCCACTACCGTGCTGCACGCGCAGCGGCCTTTCGCTGCCGTACCCCGGGCACCGCACGCACCGCGGCGAACCAGACGTAGGCGAACGCGGCCATCGCCGTGATGAGGCCGAAAATGGTTTGTTTGACGCGTCTCACGGGTAGAACCCATCGTAGGCGACCGGACATCGTCATACTTCACCTCCCACGTTGCACGAGGAAAGGACGGCCGAGATGGCAAAGAAGGATTCGAAAGTCGCGCCGACGGTCGAGACGCTGAAGCCGTATCTCGATCGCGCGCTCAACGACAAGGAATTCCGCGACGACCTCAAGGAGGCCCTCTCCGCCGCGAAGAAGCTCTACGGGCCGCTCGTCAAGGATGCGAAGGACGGCGGTGCGGCCAAGTCCGCATCGCGCCTCGCGACCGACGAGAAGGTACAGGAGAATCTCCGCAAGGCACTCGAGGAGTTCGGCAAGGCCGCCGGCACCCTCAAGGGCAAGAAGAAGAGTCACAAGGGCCGAAACGCCATGCTTCTGGCGGGCCTCATTGCCGGCGCGCTCTACAATCCGTGGTCAGGCCCGCAGACGCGTGAATGGCTGATGGACAAGGTCGCGGGAGACGACGACCTGCAGCCGCTCGAGGAGTTCGACTTCACCGCTGCGGATACCGAGGACGCCTTCTCGGCCGCAACGAACGGCACCGCCGAGGTGGCGGAAGAGGCGGTCGACGCTTCCGACGAGTAGTCCGACCGAGAGGCGCTCGTGCGGTGGCTCACAACAATGCCGTTTCCGGTCAAACGTTGTGAGACGCCGCACTAGCGATCACCTCCACCGGTCGGGCTCTTCGGAGCCTGACCGGCGAGGGTCGCCTTCAGTGAGCCCGGCGTGAGGCCGCTCGAACTCGAGATGTCGGATGCCTCGAGGAGCACGACGCCGGCCGGAGGTGCGATCGCGCCGCGCGACCCGGCAGGCCCGTCGAGTGGGAGGTAGGCGCGCCCCGCATCGAACGAGACGTCCTCGGCGCGGCGCCAGGCGTTCAGGAACGGATAGGGGGCAACCGCCCCGTCGTAGCCGCGCGAGAGCAACGAGACGGGGTGGATCTCGAAGTGCACGTGCACCGGGGTGAACTCCGCATCGCCGGTCTTCCCCATGAACCCGAGCACGTCGCCCGCCCTGACCTGTTTCCCGTTCACGGCGAGCGGTGAATAGGCGGAGAGATGCGCGTAGTAGAACTCGTTGCCGACCCTGTCGCGCAACCAGAGACGCCAGCCTCCGATGTCGTTCCAGCCCACGGAGAAGACGGTGCCATCGGCGACGGCGAGTAGGGGTGTGCCAAGTGGTGAGAAGATGTCCTCACCGTGGTGCCAGCCACCGGGAACATCGGAGCGCGGAGCACCAAACGTGTCGCCAAACGATGCAGGCCCGTAGACGGGGAAGACGTAGCCGCCGCTCGAAAGCTGCGCCGTCACCTCGGGGGCGACGCGTACGAGCTCGGGCGGGGCGCCGGCGATGGACTTGCCCGGTTCGCGGGGCGCGTTGGCCGGAGCGACCGGCCGAAACGCCGGCGGAGCGACAGTCGGCTTCGTCGGCTGCTTCTCGGGGACAACAGGCGCGGCGGCAAGGGTCGACGTCGAGATGGAACCGATCTCGATCGTGCTTCCCGCCAGAAGCCCGCCGTGGTCTGCGGTCACCTTGATCCGGAGCGCCGTCAACGACGTGCTCGCAGACCGCGGTGCCTTCCGGGTCGTCTCCGACGACGAGGCGAGAATCTCGAGTGTTCCCCAATCCGCCAGAGGCACGACGGCGTTGGGTGTCGGTGTGATGAGCTGCCCGAGGACGACGAGGCCCGTGACAGACGATGCCGGAACGTCGACCGAGGCATTTGCAGGCCCGGCCGCGACGCTCGCACGAAGATCGATCGCGTCCGCCGAGATCTCGCCGCCGAGCAACGAGACGCTGACGACGTTCAGCGCGCTCTGCGCGATCGACGAGACACCGGGCTGAGCGACGACACGGGCGCCGGCGGAGCTGAGCTGGACGATCGAGCCGTCCGCCGGGTACGAGTAATTGGCGACGACCTGATCGCCGCGCGGCGGGGCCGTCAGCGCAAGGGAGACTTCGTCCGCGAGACCGGGCTGGGTTACGCGTGTCACGAGCGCTGCGGCAGATGCTTCGGGCTCGCCTGGCGCAGCAGCCGCGATCGACACGACAACCGCGACCGCACCAAGGCAGGCCAGGATGGGGAAAACCAGGAGAAATCGGCGATTCACTTGGGCCTAGGGTAGCTCTCCTTCGAGGCTCTGGTACGCCACGCAACGTGAACGGCGACTGCGATGAGGAGGACTCCGAACAGCCGTCGAAGGACGTGCTCCGGCACAGACGTCGCAATCCTCACGCCGACCTCGACACCGACGATCGATGCGACACCGATCACGAGCGCCGGGCGTACGCGAAGGTTGCCGTATCGCGACTGTCTCATCGCGCCGACTGCGGCCGTCGGGATGATGGCGAGCAACGACGTCGCGGCGGCCTCGACCTGGCCGAGCCCGAGCGCGATGAGGAGAGGGACGAAGAGAATCCCGCCGCCGACGCCGAAGAGTCCGGACATCACCCCCGCCACGAGACCGAGGCACACCCCGAGGATAATCGTCGACGTGGTCATCCGACGAGGAGCCAGACGCCGACGCCGGCAAGGAAGAACGAAAACGCAAGTGTCAAATCGCGAGTCGAGATTCGCTGCTGAGCGGCTGTGCCCAGCAACGCCCCTGCCATTGCCGGCACACCGACGAGCGCGGCGTAGCCGGGGTCGACCTTGCCGTGCAGCGCGTAGAGGGCAACTCCCGCACTCGCCGTGACCACGATCGCGCCAAGCGAGGTCGCCGTTGCCTCACGCGCCCCGAACGCGGCTACTCCGATGAGGAGCGGGACGATCACGATGCCGCCGCCGACGCCGAAGAGCGCACTGAAGAGTCCTGCGACGAGGCCTATTGCGACGAGTCGTACCCGCGCCATCCTAGAGCGCAGCCTCTCGTCGCAGGACGTCCCACGCGAGCGCCACATCCACTTCGGTCGTCCGAACGTTGCCGATCGCAAGTCGAAGCACGAACCGACCGTCGAGCTTCGTGTGCGAGAGAAAGATCTCACCGCTCGAGTTGACGCGTCGCATGATCGCCTCGTTCTCCTCGTCGCTGCCCTGCTTCCGGAAGCACACGAGGGAGAAGTGCCGCGGGGCGCACAGCTCCCAGCCGGACTCAGCGGCGACCCAATCCTCAAACAGCGCTGCGAGTCGAACGTGCTCACGGATGATCGACTGAAGGCCCTCGCGGCCAAAGCACCGCAACGTCGCCCAGAGCTTGAGCGACCGAAACCGGCGCCCGAGCGGCGATGCATACTCGCTCAGGCTGACCACGTCCTCGTCCACGCGCAGGTACTCGGGGACGAGGCTGAAGGCACGTCGGAGGTCGGCGGGGCGGGTGCAGAAGAAGACCGAGCAGTCCATCGGGGTGAAGAGCCACTTGTGCGGGTTGACGCCGATCGAGTCCGCACGCTCCCACCCGGCGAAGTGATGCCGCAGCTCCGGGCACACCGCAGCTGCTCCGGCGTAGGCGGCATCGACGTGCAACCAGACGTGCTCCGCTCCAGCGCGATCGGCGATCGCCGCGACCGGGTCGACCGCGGCAGACGACGTCGTCCCGACGGTGGCGACGACGGCGCAGGCGCCGCTGAGATCGAGCTCATCGGCGCGCATCGCGAATGCATCGTCGGCCGGAGTCTTTCGGACATCGAGCTCGAGCAGGCGCGCAGCCTTCACCGTCGACGAGTGCGTGTGCTCGGAGCACACGACCACTCTCCGATCGGGTCGTGCTGCGCGCGCCGCAGCGAGAGCCGTGATCAGGCCGGACGAGGCCGTGTCCTCGATGTGCCCGTGGAGCGGCTCCGGCAGGCCAAGCAGCTGCCGGAGCCAGTCGAGGGTCACCTCCTCGAGCTCCTGCAGCGCTGGTGACGCACGCCAGAGGATGCCCACCTGGTTGAGGCCGGCGATCAGGAGCTCGGCGAGGATGCCGGGCTCTGCCGCGGTCGTCGCGAAGTACGCGAAGTAGCGTGGGCTCTGCCAGTGCGTGATGCCCGGCATGAGCACCGTGTCGAGATCGCGGAGGACGGCAGAGAAGGGCTCGGCCGTCTCGGGAGGGGACGCCGGAAGCGCGGCGCGGATCGCACCGGGCTCGACCTGCGACAGCACGGGATGCTCGTTGACCGTCTCCAGGTAATTCGCGACCCAATCGAGCGCTGCAGCGCCGTCCTCGCGGAACGTGCTCATGTCTTGCCCACCTCGATCTCTCCCCAGGAGCGCGTATTGAGCACCTGCTCCTTCGTCAACCAGGCTCGCCGTGCCTGCCCGATGCCAAGCTCGGCGTAGGCCAGGGACGCGACCGAATGTGCGTCCGTGTTCACGGGAATGAGCACCCCCGCCTCACCGGCAAGACGCGCGTGGGCATCGCGCATGTCGAGCCGATCCGGCTGACCGTTGATCTCGAGTGCGGTCCCGGTCTCCACTGCATGGCCGATGACGCGATCGATGTCGAGGTCAGCGCCATGCCGCCGCGAGATCCGGCGTCCCGTGAGGTGACCGATGCAATCGACGTGCGGATTGTCGATCGCAGCCAGAACGCGCTCGGTCGGATTCTTGTCGAATGACGTGTGCAGCGAGGCCACGACCCAGTCGAGCTGCGCGAGCACGTCGTCCGACACGTCGACGATCCCATTGGCGTTGATGTTTGCCTCCACACCGCGGAGCACACGGAACGAATCGAGTCGCCCGTTGACATCGTCGATCTCGGCCCACTGCTCCTCGATCCGCCCTTCGCGAAGGTAGTGGGAGTGATCCGTGAGGCAGAGGAACTCGTAGCCGCGGGCCGCGGCCGCCGTTGCCATCTCCTCGATCGTCGCCTTTCCGTCCGCCGACCACGTCGAATGACAGTGCATCTCGCCCCGGAGATCCGCGAGCTCCACGAGGTGCGGTAGCTTGCCGGCCCTCGCCGCCTCGAGCTCCCCGCCGTCCTCGCGCAGCTCGGGCGGGATGTATGCGTATCCGAGGAACGCGTAGAGCGCCGCCTCGTCGCGGAATGTCTTCACCTCTCCCGTCTCGACAACCGTAACGCCGTACTCGGAGATGGAAAGCCCCCGACGCTGGGCGTCCTCCCTGAGGGCCACGTTGTGATCCTTCGAGCCGGTGAAGTGCTGGAGGAGATCGCCGTAGCACTCCGGGGGTACGACCCTGAGGTCGAGGCGGAGGCCGCCGCGATCGATAACGGTTGCCTTCGTTTCGCCGTGGGCCACGACTTCGAGCACCCAGGGCAACGAGACGAAGTGCGCGGTCAGAGCGGCAGGGTCGGTCGAGGTTGCGATCACGTCGAGATCACGGAACGTCTCTCTCCGGCGCCGAGTGCTCCCTGCGTCGGACACGTCGATTGCGGACGGGTGCGACCGGAGAGCCTCGACGACCTCCCGCACGACCGGCAATCCCTTGCCGAGCAGTCCCCGCCGGGGCTCGCTCGACCCCGCTCCTTCGGCAAGCGCTTTGAGGATCTTCGACTCGGTGGCTGCACCGAGACCCGACAACGCCCTGATCCGCTGGCTCTCCGCCGCGTCCTTCAACTCTCCGAGCGTCGTGACGCCGAGCTCCCGCCAGATTCGTGCAGCCGTCTTCGGGCCGAGGCCCGGCAGGCGCATGAACGATGCAACCTCACCCGGTACCTCGACACGGCGCTTTGCAAGAGCCGCCATCTCTCCGGTCTCGGCGATCTCGACGATCTTCGCCTCGATCGTCTTGCCGATGTCCGGCAGCTCCTTTGCCTTGCCCTGAAGGGCCAGCTCCGCCACGGATGAGGCCGTGTCGCGGATGCGCGTGGCCGCGCGGCGGTAGGCAGCGACGCGGAACGACTGCTCTCCGAGGATCTCCGAGAGATCGGCAAGCTGGTCGAACTGATCGGCAAGATCGGTGTTACGAGGGAACGCCGCGATCATCGTCCGATCATAGGTGTGCTCCAGCGTGCAAGATTGAGGGATGCGCGCGATGATCTGCATCCCCACCTACAACGAGCGCGACAACCTCGAGCCGATGATGCGCGCGCTCGGTGCCGAGATCGACATCGACCGCGACCGCGTGCTCGTTATCGACGACAACTCGCCCGACGGCACCGGCGCACTGGCCGACGCGCTCACAGCCGAGCTGCCGTGGGTCGATGTCCTCCATCGACCCCAGAAGCAGGGAATCGGGCCCGCGTACATCGCCGGCTTCAGGCACGCCCTCGCAGCCGGGGCCGAGCTCGTCGTCGAGATGGACTGCGACTTCTCCCACGATCCCGCCGATGTGCCGCGGCTCATCGCCTCGTGCGAGGCGGGTACGGACGTGACGCTCGGTTCGCGCTGGGTGGCCGGTGGAGGCACAGTCAACTGGGGTTCCGGTCGCAAGCTCATCTCCCGCGGTGGCAGCCTCTATGCGCGAACACTCCTCGGAGTCGGCATCCGCGACCTGACCGGCGGCTTCAAGTGCTTTCGGCGAGAGGTGCTCGAAGCCGTCGACCTCGATGCGATCGCAGCCAAGGGCTACGGCTTCCAGATCGAGACGACCTACCGCGTGCTGCGAAAGAACTTCTCGGTCGCCGAGATCCCGATCACCTTCGTCGACCGCCGCGTCGGCGAGTCCAAGATGGGCGGCTCGATCGTCGTCGAGGCGATGCTCCAGGTGCCGCTGCTCCGCTACCGGGCGCTCCGAGGACAGCTGTAGTGGTGGGTCGCGCAACGATCATTTCGGGTCTGGCGTTGCGGGACACCCCAGGATGACCGCTCGCCGCGAGACACCTCTCCGTCCCTACACTTCTCCGATGGACGAGGTCACCGACGCAACATTCGCCACGGACGTCCTCGAGAGCGAGGTGCCGGTGATCGTCGAGTTCGGCGCTCCGTGGTGCCGTCCGTGCAAGGCGATCGAGCCCGCTCTGATCGAGATCGCGGAGGCAGCGGCCGGCCGAGCACGCCTTGTCAAGCTCGACATCGACGGCAACCTCGGGACTCCCTCCCGGTACGGCATCCTCTCCGTCCCGACGGTGATCCTCTTCGTCGATGGTGAGGCGCGGGAGACGCTCATTGGGCCGCAGAGCAAGAGCCGCTATGAGCGGGCGTTCGCGCAGTACATCGGCGAGTGACCCGCCCCTGGGACGACCTCCTCGTCGGTGACGAGCTCGCGTACCGCTCGACCGAGCCGTCACGCACGCCCCGACTCGAGGCTCTTCCCACGGGCCTCGATCCCCGTGTCAGCGCCGCCCTCGAGCGAATCGGCATCGCCGGACTCTATGCGCATCAGAGCGAGGCCTGGGAGGCGGCCGCGCGCGGCGACAACGTCCTCGTCACGACGGGCACTGCATCGGGCAAGTCGCTCGCGTTCAACCTGCCCGTGCTCGACGCGATCGTCCGAGATCCGACGGCACGCGCCATCTACCTCTACCCGACGAAGGCCCTGACACAGGATCAGGCCAGAGGCATCGCCGGGTTCCGCCTCCCTGGAGTCCGAGCCGCAATCTACGACGGCGACACGGAGCCGGAGCGACGCGGGCAGATCCGGCGCTCGGCGAACGTGCTCCTCACCAACCCGGACATGCTGCACATCGGGATCCTCCCAAACCACGATCGCTGGGGTGACGTGCTCTACAACCTGCGCTACGTGGTGATCGACGAAGCCCACGTCTACCGAGGCGTCTTCGGTTCGCACGTCGGCAACGTGATCCGGCGCTTGCGCCGCATGGCGCGCCTCTATGGCGCAGAGCCCCAGTTTCTCCTCGCGTCTGCCACGATCGCCAACCCCGGCGAGCTCGCGCTCGCGCTCACGGGAGCAACCGCGACGATCATCGAGACGGACACCTCAGCTCGGGCGCAGCGGGACATCGTGCTCTGGAATCCCGCACTCCTCGACCCGGAGCTGGGTGTCCGGGCGAGCGCGCTCTCCGAGGCCTCGCTCCTGATGGCGGGGCTCGTCTCGCGCGGTCTCCGCACGATCTGCTTCACGAAGAGTCGTAAGGCGGCAGAGCTCATCCACCGCTTCACCTCGGAGCGCGTCGATACTGCAACTGCGGCGCGGCTCGCCCCGTACAGGGCGGGCTACACGCCCACTCAGAGACGCGAGATCGAACGACGTCTGATGGACGGCGAGTTGCTCGGCGTGGCGGCAACCGACGCCCTCGAGCTCGGGATCGACATCGGCCGGCTCGACTGCGCGATCTCCGTCGGCTTCCCGGGCACCGTCGCGTCGCTGCGGCAGCAGTGGGGGCGCGCCGGCCGCCGCGAGCACGGTCTGGCCGTGCTGATCGCCAGCGAGGATGCGCTCGACCAGTTCTTCATGCGCGAGCCGGAGTCGTTGCTCGACCGCGGGGTCGAAGCGACGCGGCTCGACCACGCGAACCACAGGATCCTCGACCCGCACGTCTGCGCCGCCTCCTTCGAGGGCCCGATCGCCGAGCGTGACGTAGCGACGCTCGGCCGGGAGGCGCTCGATCGAGCCGCCGTGCTGCCCGAGCTCGAGAAGACGCCGGCCGGGTACGTCTGGAAGGGACGGGACACTCCCGCGGGCCGATTCTCGCTCCGTTCCGGCGATCGCGACTCGTTCACGATCGTCGATGGAACGACGGGATCCGTCCTTGGTCTCATCGAGCGCGAGCGGGCGTACTCCTCGGTTCATCAGGGTGCCGTCTATCTCCACATGGGCGCCCAGTACCTCGTACGCGAGCTGGATGGGGTCTCGCGCACTGCCGTCGTCGAGCCGGCGGGCCTGGACTGGTACACCCAGGTGCAGAAAGACACGCAGACATCGATCGACGAACCGCTGCGACACGCACGGGTCGCAGGCGTGGATCTTCACTTCGGTCGAGTCTCGGTAACCGAGCAGGTGATCGCATACCAGCGCAAGGCGATCCGCGATGGCTCGACTCTGGCTGTGATCCCGTTGATCTTGCCGGAGGTGACGTTCCAGACGGAGGCTGTCTGGTTCTCGCCCGACGGCGACCTGCTCGACGGGTTCGAGGAGATGCCGAAGCTGCTCGGTGCCCTCCATGCGGCGGAGCACGCCCTGATCTCCCTGCTCCCGCTCTGGGCGATGTGTGATCGCTGGGACATCGGTGGGCTGTCGACGAACGTCCACTTTCAGACGGGGCTGCCGACCGTGTTCGTGTACGACGGCCACGCCGGCGGGGTCGGGATCACCGAGCGCGGGTTCGATTGCTTCACGGGCTGGGTCGCTGATACCGCCCGACTCCTGCTGGGGTGTCCCTGCACGAGCGGCTGCCCCTCCTGCGTCCAGAGCCCGAAGTGCGGCAACTTGAACGAGATGCTGGACAAAGCGGCTGCGCTACTGCTCCTCTCGCGGATGTCTTCCGCCTGAACTGCGTGTGTCGATTTCCGTCCACGCCGTTCGTCGTCATGGTGAAATCGCAAACAACGCAAGGGAGGCAACGTGGAGTATCTGGCACTCGTGTACGGCAACCCCGGCTCGTGGGAGGCGATGTCCGAGTCGGATCGGGCGACGGCGTACGCGGGATACATGGCCGTGGCCCGCGACGCAGAGGCGGCGGGAGCGCTCGTCGATTCGGCCGAGCTCGAGTCGACCGCCGCAGCGACGAGTGTGCGCGTCCGCAGCGGTGAGGCACTCGTCACCGACGGCCCCTACGCCGAGGTGAAGGAGTCGCTGGGCGGCTACTACCTGTTTTCGTGCGACTCGATGGAGGAGGCGATCGCATGGGCCGCGAAGATCCCGGCCGCCTGGCACGGCGGCGCGATCGAGGTTCGGCCCATTCACGTCGCCGAGGAGGCAGCGGCATGAAGTACGCGATGCTCGTGTATAGCGATCAGTCGTCGTGGGAAGGCCTGTCGGACGAGGAAGCCGCGCGCCTGCGCGCGGAGTCGATGCCACGCTGGATCGCGCTCTTCGAGGAAATGGGCAAGGCCGACCCGAACGTGACCGGCAAGGAGCTCGTCGCGTCGTCGGAGGCGAAGGTCGTCCGTGTCGTGGACGGACAGACCATCGTCACGGACGGTCCGTTCGCCGAGACGAAGGAGCAGCTCGGAGGTATCTTCGTCACGGATCTTCCCGACCTCGACGAGGCGATCCGGCTTGCAGCTCTCGTCCCGGCCGCTGACTACGGCACCCTCGAGATCCGGCCGCTCGCGACCCGGTGACCGATTCGCCGGTCGTGGGGCTTGCTTCAACGTCAAACCCGGAATGGTTGCTGCAGCAAGCCCCACTTGGTGCTTGTTCTAGAGTGGCTCGCCGCGAACGAAAGCATTCGGTGCACCGTTGTCTCACGAGCCACTAGCCGCGGTCTATGCAGAAGAATGGCCGCGGTGCGTCGCAATCCTGACCCGCGTCCTCGGCGATCTCGAACGCGCCGAGGACGCGGTGCAGGACGCCTTTGCGACCGCTCTCGAGAGGTGGCCCCGCACCGGGATGCCCGACAACCCGGGCGCCTGGATCGTCTCGACCGCTCGCAACCGCGCGATCGACCGGATCCGTCGTGATCACGTCCTCGCCGATAAGACGGCGCTGCTCGCACGCCTCGAGTCAATCCCCGAGGACGCCGACGAAGTGAACGCCCTGCCCGACGAACGGCTCGCGCTCCTGTTCACCTGCTGCCACCCTGCACTCGCGGTCGACGTGCAGATAGCACTCACGCTGCGCGAGGTCGGTGGGTTGACGACGCCGGAGATCGCCGCGGCATTCCTCGTGCCGGAGCAGACAATGGCGCAGCGGCTCGTGCGTGCGAAGCGCAAGATCCGAACGGCCGGGATTCCGTTTCGCGTACCGGCCGACGCGATGCTTCCGGACCGGCTGACGGCTGCCCTCCGGGTGGTGTACCTCGTCTTCAACGAGGGGTACGTCGCGAGCTCCGGAGCGACGCTCGTCCGACGCGACCTCTGTGTCGAGGCGATCCGGCTTGCGAAGCTCCTCTGCGTTCTGATGCCCGACGAGCCCGAGGCCTACGGGCTGCTCGCGCTAATGCTTCTACAGGACTCGCGAAAGGACGCGCGCATGTCGGCTGACGGGGATCTCGTCCTCCTGGCCGATCAGGACCGGAACCTGTGGGATCGACGTGCGATCGACGAGGGCCTCCGGATGCTTGCGAGAGCCGAGGCGCAGCGCCGGCCCGGTGTGTACCAACTGCAGGCGGCCATCGCTGCCGGGCACGCACAGGGGTCAGACAGCGCAACGCTCGTTTCGGCCTACGAGGCGCTGCTGCAACTGGATGGGTCACCCGTGACCCGCCTCAACTACGGCGCCGCCGTAGCACTCGCGGGCGATGTGGAAGAGGGGCTCGCGCTGATCGAGGCAATCCCGGGCCTCGACGGGTACCGCCACTTCCACTCGGCACGCGCGGATCTTCTGCGCCGGCTTGGGCGCAAGACGGAAGCGCAAGAGGCCTACAGGCGGGCGCTAGACCTCACCGAGGACGGCCCCGAGAGGCGCTTCCTCGAGCGCCGGCTCGGCGAAGCGGGCACGGGAACGCCACAATGAGGCCGTGCGCATCTCAGCCAAGGTCGACTACGCACTCCGGGCCATGATCGAGCTCGCCGCCACCGCCCCCAAGCAGATCAAGGGCGAGCGCCTCGCCGCGGCACAGTCGATCCCGCACAAGTTTCTCGAGAACATCCTCGCCGACCTCAGGAACGGTGGGCTCGTCGTGAGCCAGCGAGGCGCCGAGGGCGGTTACCGCCTGGCCCTGCCGCCGGACGAAATCACCGTCGCGGACGTGATCCGGGTCGTCGAAGGACCGATCGCGAGCGTCCGCGGCGAACGTCCCGACGACATCGTCTACGTGGGCGCCGCCGCGCCTTTGCGTGAGGTCTGGATCGAGCTACGCACGGCGATGCGAGGAGTGCTGGAACACACGACGCTGGCCGATCTCGTCGCACGCTCGGGCACGTCGCCCGCGACGCGCGCCTAGCGTCCTGCGAACGTCCGCTCATCGAGCGCGACGACCCACACGATCTGGCCGGGCATGAGCTCGAGCTCCTCGAGTCGGTCGCGCGTCACCTGGACGAGCAGTTCAGAGCCTTCAGCCGTGACGAGCTCGATTCGCGCATCGAACCCGTACCGCGTGATCCGCTCGATCTGGACCTCGATCGCGCCAGGAGCGGGGTCCGGACTGAGATCGAGGTCGTGCGGCCGCACCCACCGATCACCGAGCAGGTTCGCCTCTCCGACGAACTGCATCACGAACTCGCTCGCCGGCTCGTCGTAGAGCTGCGTCGGATCGCCGACCTGCTCCACCCGACCGTGGTTCATGACCACGATCTGGCTCGCTACGTCCATCGCCTCGGCCTGATCGTGCGTGACGAAGATGGTCGTCACGTGCACCTCCTCGTGGAGCCGCCGCAACCAGTCGCGCAGCTCGGCACGTACACGCGCGTCCAGGGCGCCGAACGGTTCGTCGAGCAAGAGGACCTCGGGGTTCGGAGCGAGAGCACGCGCGAGCGCCATGCGCTGCCGCTGACCACCCGAGAGCTGTGCCGGGTAGCGATGCCCGAAGGCCTCGAGCTGAACGAGCCTGAGCAACTCGTCGACCTTCTCCCTGACCTCGGCCTTCGGCCGCTTGCGCACCTTCAGGCCGAAGGCGATGTTGTCGCGGACGGTCATGTGCTTGAAGGCTGCATAGTGCTGGAAGACGAAGCCGACGTTCCGGTCCTGCACGCGCACCCCGGTCGCGTCCTCGCCGGAGATGATGATCTCGCCCAGATCGGGGGTTTCGAGGCCGGCGATGATCCGCAGCAGGGTCGACTTGCCGGAGCCGCTCGGGCCGAGCAGCGCGGTCAACGAGCCGCCGGCGACGTCGACCGAGACGCCCTGAAGCGCGGGGAAGTCCCCGAAGTTCTTGGAGACATTACGAACGTGAATGGACACTAGGCCGTTCCTTCCCTGGGCTTGACGAGAGTCATGAGGAGGAGGACGGCGATGGCGATGAGCGCGAGGACGATCGCGATCGCGTATGCCCCTGCGAGGTCGAAGCTGTCGTAGCGCTCCTCGACGCGGAGGGTCGCCGTCTCGGTCTGGCCCTGAATCCGGCCCGAGACGACCGCGATTGCGCCGTACTCCCCGAGGCAGCGTGCCGTCGTAAGGATGACGCCGTAGATAACAGCCCAGCGGATCGAGGGCAACGTGATCCGGCGAAAGGTCTGCCATCCACTAGCGCCGAGGGTGCGCGCCGCTTGCTCCTGCTCGTCCCCGATCTCTCGCAGGGTGGGCACGACCTCCCGAGCGACGAAGGGAAGTGAGACGAAGATGGTGGCGATCACCATTGCCGGCAAGGCGAAGAGCACCTGGATGTCGTGCCGTTCGAAGAAGCCCCCAAACCATCCGGTGCGCCCGTAGAGCAGGAAGAGGGAGAGGCCGACGACCACCGGCGAGAGGGCGAGAGGGAGGTCGATGAACGCGTTCAGCATGCCCTTGCCGGGAAAGCGGCGCCGCACGATGGCAATCGCACAGATGATCCCGAAGACCGTGTTCAGTGGCACCGCGATCGCGGTAATGATGAGCGTGAGCTTGAAGGCATGGATCGTCTCGGGTGTCGAGAGCGCTTCCCAGGCCGCAGCGAAGCCGTCCTGGAATGTGCGGTAGAAGACGACGCCGAGCGGTGCGATCAGGATCGCGGCCAGATACGCGAGGGCAACGAACCGAAGCGCGTACCTACGCACGATCGTGCCTCGTCGTGAAGTGCCGGATCGCGCCGACCCCGAGCAGGATCGCGAACGAGATCACGAGTAGCACCACCGCAACCGCGGCCGCACCGGCCGGATTGCCGCTCTCAATCTGCCCGAGGATGAAGACGGACGACACCTCCGTCTTGTACGGCAGGTTGCCGGAGATGATCACGAGCGACCCGATCTCGCCGACGGCCTTGGCGAACGCAAGCGCGAAGCCCGAGAGGATCCCGGGCAGGATGTTCGGGAAGATCACCCGCCGGAACGTGGTCAGCTCCGAGGCACCGAGGGACTTCGCCGCCTCCTCCATCTCCGTGTCGATCTCTGTCAGCACCGGCTGAACCGTTCGCACGACGAAGGGCAGCGTCACGAACATGAGGGCGGCGAGGATCGCGGTACGGGTGAATGCGATGTCGATCCCGATCGGTGATTTCGGCCCGTAGAGAGCAAGCAGCGTGAGGCCGGCGACGATCGTCGGCAGTGCGAAAGGAAGGTCGATGATCGAGTTGATCACGGACTTGCCTCGGAAGTCGTCCCGCACCAGCACCCAGGCGGTGATCGTGCCGAGCACGGCGTTCAGGACGGCGACGATGAACGCAGCACCAACCGTCACCTTGAGCGCGGCGACCGCCTGCGGGCTCGTGACCGAATCCCAGAACGCCTGCGTGCCGTCGCTGCGCGAGGCCCAGACGAGTGCCGCGATCGGCAGCATCACGATCAGCGTCAGATAAAGGGTGACAATGCCGAGGGAGAGGGCGGTGGCCGCCCTCTCCCCCTGAGCTCTGACCGGTCGGTTCGTGGCCGCCGCGGCAACTGCGCTAGCCAGTTGGGCCTCCGATCGACTTCTCGATGTCGACCATGATGCTCCGCTTTGGATCGAACCACTTCCTGTCGGCCACAGCCCAGCCGCCGAAGATCGGGTCGCTGATCCGGTACAGGGTCGGCCGTGAGGGGAACTTCGTTCTGAACGCGCGGTAGATCTTCTTGCTCACCGGCCGGAAGCCCCACTCCGCCCAGATCCGCTGCGCGGTGTCCGATTTCGTGAACCGGATGAACTGATTCGCCTTGTCGCGGTTCTTGCTCGTCTTCAGCACCGCGATCGGGGCCTCGATCAGCATCGACTGCTTCGGGATCGTGAACTGGATGTCCTGACCGTTCTTGCGGGAGAGGAGCGCCTCGTTCTCGTAGGTGAGAAGCACATCGCCCTTGCCGGAGAGGAAGGCGTTCGTTGCGTCGCGACCGGACTTGGCCTGCACGACGACGTTCCTGAACAGCCTCTGCACGTACGCTCGCCCCTGCTTGTCGGTCTTGCCGAGCTTCCGCTGCGCGCCGTAGGCGGCGAGGATGTTCCACTTCGCGGCTCCCGATGTGAACGGGTTCGCGGTGATCACTTGGACGCCCGGCTTGACGAGGTCGTCCCAGGCCTTGATCTTCTTCGGATTCCCGGGGCGCACGGCAAAGACGACGAGCGAGTTCGTGACGATGCCCTTGAAGGACTGCTTGTCCCAGTTCTTGTCGACGAGGTCCTTCTCGACGAGGTAGTCGACGTCGAGGCCGGTGGACAACTGCACGATGTCGGAAGGGAGCCCATTTGCGACGGCGCGGGCCTGATCACCGGAGGCGCCGTAGGACTGCGTGAAGCTCACACCCGAGCCGTCGGGCGTCTTCTGCCACGCCTTGATGATCTCGCCGAGAGCCTCGCGTGGAACCGCATAGCCGACGAGGCCGAGCTGGGTGTCGGTGCTCCGCGCCCACGAAGCAGTGGCGGCGGTCGTCGCGACGAGCGAGACGAGAACGATCGTGATGAGTGTGCGGCGCATAGGTGGATCCTTTCCGGCATTTCCTACTGCATTAGTTTGTATTGTTGACAGTAATGACAGGTATAAGCATATGTCAAGTTACCCCTGACCTCGCCGTCGTGGCCACAATGACGGTGTGATCGAGCGCACAGCAGCCGGAGGCACGCTCATCCTCGGCGGCGGTTTTGCGGGGGCATACGTGGCACGCCTGCTCGGGAAGCACGGGGCGACGATCGTCTCCCCGCAGAACTCGATGCTCTACACGCCGCTCCTACCAGAGGCTGCGTCGGGGACGCTCGAGCCACGGCACGTCGTCGTGCCGCTGCGCCAGATGTGCCCGCACGCCGAGGTCGTGATCGGGCGCGCCACCTCGCTCGACACGGCGAACCGGGTCGTTGCAGCCGAGACGATCGCCGGGCCTGCGGGGATCTCGTACGAGCGGCTCGTCATCGCACTCGGAGCAGTGACGCGCGTGTTTCCCGTACCGGGACTCGTCGAGTACGGGCGCGGCTTCAAGGATCTCGCCGACGCGATCGCGCTGCGCAATCACGCGCTGCAGCGGCTCGACGCGGCTGCCGCGGGCGGGCCGACCTCAGAGCTCGGCTTCGTCTTCGTCGGAGCCGGATACGCCGGCGTCGAGGCCCTCGCCGAGGTTCACGATCTCGTCCAGGCGGCGCTGCGGTACTACCCGACCCTCGAGGGGGTCCCGCAGCGGTGGGTGCTCGTCGATGCGGCACCGACGATCCTCGCGGACATCCCTCGAAGCCTCGGCGTCTACGCAGCCCGCCAGCTCGAGCGTCGGCAGATCGAGATCCACGTCGGCGAGATGCTCACGTCGTTTGACGGCGAGACCGCTGTCCTCTCGGGCGGCAGCGCAATTCCCGCCCGAACGCTCGTCTGGACGGCCGGCGTGAAGGCGTCACCGCTCCTCGGCTCGCTCGGGCTCCCCCTCGACGAACGTGGGCGCGTCCGCGTCGACTCGACCCTGCGCGTCGAGGGACACGAGGACATCTGGTCGCTCGGCGATTGTGCCGCTGTCCCGAACGTCAAGACACCGGACCACACCGACCCGCCGACGTGTCAGCACGCGCTGCGACAGGCACGCTGCCTCGCCGGGAATCTCACCGGAACGCCGAAGCCGTACGGCTACCGGATGCTCGGCCAGGTGGCGACGCTCGGCCGATTCAAGGGGATTGCCGACGTGCTCGGGATCCACCTATCGGGATTCCCGGGTTGGTTCGTCGCGCGCACCTACCACCTCTACGCCCTGCCTCTGGTGAGCCGGAAAATCCGCGTCGTCGCCGACTGGACAACGGCGCTGTTCTTCCGGCGCGATATCGCCGAGCTCTCGAGCCTGGGGCATCCCGAGGGATTCGAGGAGTGATCGACCTCGCCCCGCTCTCCGAGGTGCGGTTGCGGACGCCGCGGCTCGAGCTCCGGCTCGGAAGGGCAGCGCGATCAGCCCCCGCGGTATCCCCGTTCCCCATCACGATCTCCGCCATGGAATGGGGTGTCCCGCAACGATCATTTCGGGTCTACCGTTGCGGGACACGCCACTAGCCGAGTGAGCGGAGCGCGGCACCGAGCGACTGCCGCGATCCGAGCACCGGCGCGAACAGATCGCCGTCACGCGCGACCCGCAAGCGCACCTCATCAAAGCTGAACACGAGCGGATCGAGTCCCGCTCGTACCTCGTCCCAGCGAAGCGGCGCCGAGACGGGAGCACCCGGCCGAGGCCTGACCGAGTAGACCGTCGCCGTCGTCCTCCCGGGACCGTTCTGATTGGCGTCGACGAGCACCCCCCGGCGCTTGCGCTTCGTCCACTCGGTCGTAACGAGACCGGGGTGGGCACGCGCGAGAGCGCCCGCAACGATTCCCGCAAACTCCCGTGTCTCGTCGTACCCGTGCCGCCGTGCGATCGGGACGAGCACATGGATCCCACGCGAGCCGCTCGTCTTCGGAAAGCTCTCGAGGCCGACGAGATCGAGGATCTGCTTCACGAGCAGCGCCACCTCGATTACCTCCGGGAAGCCGACGTCGTCGGACGGGTCGAGGTCGAAGATGACCCAGTCCGGGCGGGCGGGCAGATCGATACGTGACGTCCACGCGTTCATGTCTATGCAACCCATGTTGACCATCCAAAGGAGCGCGAGGTCGTCGTTCACGAGCGGGTAGTCGATCATCCGCTTCTCGCCGTCACGGGTGGACGCGGGGAACGGTGCTCGCAATATCCATGCAGGCATGTGCGACGGTGCGTCCTTCTGGAAGAAGTGCTTGCCCTGCCAGCCGTCGGGATAGCGCTTCATCGTGAAGGGGCGATGCCGGAGGTGCGGGACGAGGACGTGAGCGATGTCCCGATAGAACGCGAGCAGGTCGCCCTTGCTGATGCCCTCGTCCGGCCAGAACGGCTTGTCGAGGTTCGTGAGCTGCAGCTGTCGCGAGCCTCGTCTCAGCTCCGCCTGCATCGGGATCCTCTCTGCGACGACGTCCGCCGCCGACCTATCGTCACGAAGCCCAAGATAGACGGGCGCACGGAGGCGCCCATCCTTCGTCCACTCGGCGAACTCGATCTCGGCGACGAGCGTCGGCTCGACCCAGGTCACGTCTTCCCTTCGAATCCGGGGCAGGCGTGGCACGTCCGTGAACGGCGAGTCGGGTCGCACGAGCGTGGCGAGCAAGGCCTCGAGCCGATCGAGCTCGACGTCGGTGAGCCCTGTCCCGACGTTGCCGGCATACGCGAACCCACTCGGCCCGTGCACGCCGAGGATCAGCGAGCCGATGCCGTTGCTGCGACGCCCCTTGCCGCGCGTCATGCCGGCGATCACGAGCTCCTGGCGTTGCTTGAGCTTCAGCTTGCGCCAGTCAGAGGAGCGCCGACCCGGGTGGTAGGTCGAGCTCCGTTTCTTCGCCACCACACCCTCGAGGCCGTGCTCGTGCGCAGCGGCCTCGAGCGCGGCGCCGTCGTCGAAGGACGGGGAGAGCACAACGCCGCCGCCGGCGTCGATCACCTCCTCGAGCGCGCGCCGCCGGTCGTCGTAGGGGCGGTCTGCGAGCGACGTGCCGTCGAGCTCGACCAGATCGAAGGCGACGAAGACGAGCGAGCCTTCACCGCGTTGCAGCAGCCCGAAGTCCGAGCGCCCTGCCTCGTCGAGCGCGCAGACCTCCCCGTCGAGCACGGCCGACGGAGAGCGCACACAAGCGACGAGCGCCTTCGCTACAGACGCGAAGCGGGCCGTGAGGTCGTTGCCGTTTCGGCTCGTGAGCGCGGCCTCGCCGCCCACGATCCGCACGAGCGCGCGGTAGCCGTCCCACTTGGGCTCGAACGCCCACTCGGCCCCGATCGGCAGCGTGTCGGTCGCTGTCGCGAGCATCGGCGCGTATTCCTTCGAGGTGTCGGATCCCTCCTTGCGCAGGAGGAGCCAATTTCGAGGATCCCCGCCGAGCTTCGCTGGAACGAGCGTCCAGAGCCCATGGAGGCGATCGCCAGACAGCCGCACCGTGAGGCCACCGTCCCTCTTTTCCTCGACCAGCTCGTAGGTGCCGCGATCCCAGACCTCGACCGTTCCAGCGCCGTACTGCCCGGCGGGGATCTCACCCTCGAAGTCGGCGTAGGAGAGCGGGTGATCCTCGACGTGCACGGCGAGGTGTCGCTCCGCCGGCGCCATCGGCATGCCCTTGGGAACCGCCCAGCTCGCGAGCACACCGTCGCGCTCGAGCCTCAGGTCGTAGTGCAGCCGCCGCGCGGCATGGCGCTGGATGACGAAGCGGAGTCCCGGTTGAGAATCACCGCTTTCGAACGGCTCTGGCGTGGCGCCCTGCTTCCGCTTCCGGTGATAGTCGTCGAGGGCCATCGACGCATCATCACAAATCGGGTCGCGCATTGGTACTGGGATTTCAAACAGACCCAGTACCCGCGCATTGGCTTAACATCTTCGAAATAGAACTGGCATTTCCCCTGTAAAGCCCTGCTTTCCGGGCGGGGGATAAGCCTGTGGATAGTGTGGAGAACCCTCGGACTACGCGAAGACGCCCATGGCGCGGAACTTCGCCCGCCGCATGCGTCTGAGGTCGTCCGGCGCGATGCCGTCGAGCTCGTGGAGGTGAGAGACGACCGACTCCTCAAGCAGCGTCGCTGCTACGTCAGGATCGGTCTGCGCCCCACCGACCGGCTCCGGGACGATCCCTTCGATCACGCCGAGATCGAGACAGTGGGCGGCGTCGAGCCGGAACGCGGAGGCCGCCTTCTTCGCCTGGGAGGCGTCGCGCCAGAGAATCGCCGCGCACCCTTCGGGTGAGATCACCGAATAGATCGCGTTCTCCTGCATCAGGACGCGATCGGCAACGGCGATCGCGATCGCACCGCCCGAGCCTCCCTCCCCGATGACGACCGAGACCGTCGGCACGCTGAGTCGCACCATCACGGCCTGCGAGCGAGCGATCGCGCCGCCTTGCCCGTGCTGCTCGGCCGCGATCCCCGGGAACGCACCCGGAGTGTCGACCAGCGTGATCAGCGGGAACCGGTGGCGTTCGGCGAGCTCCATCACGCGAATCGCCTTGCGGTAGCCCTCCGGATACGCCATGCCGAAGTTGCGCCTGGTGCGCTCCTTCAGATCACGTCCCTTCTGGTGGCCGAGGAGAGCAACCGTCCGCCCCTCGAGCTTGCCGATCCCCGCCACGATCGCGTGGTCATCCATCCGGCCGCGATCGCCATGAAGCTCGAAGAAATCGTCGAGGATGCGCTCCACGTAGTCGAGCGTGTACGGGCGCTCCTGATGTCGCGCGAGCTCGACACGCTTCCAGATCTCCTCGTCGGAGGTGTCGTCCTTGAGCCGCTCGAGCTGTTGCTGCAGGCGCTCGAGCTCTGCGGAGAGCTGTGTCCCGCGAAGAAGCTTGACTCCGCTCAGCTTGGCGAGGCGGTCGCGCAACCCGAGCTCGGCATCGCTCGTCATGGCTTGCTCCCGAAGAGCCGCAGGAGCTGGGCGAGCACGGGCCGGAGCTCGCCGCGCGGCACGATCCGGTCGATGTGGCCGAAGCGGAGATTTGATTCGGCGAGGCCGAAGTCCTCGGGCAGCTTCTCGCGGGTCGTCTGCGCTACGACTCTTGGGCCGGCGAACGACATCAGGGCGCCCGGCTCCGCCACGAGGACGTCGCCGAGCGAGGCAAAGCTCGCGAGCAGGCCGCCCGTCGTCGGATGCGCGATGACCGAGATCATCACGCCTCCCGCCTCATGGAGATCCTCGAGCGCGCAGATCGTCTTCGGGAGCTGCATCAGGGCCAGGATCCCCTCCTGCATCCGCGCGCCTCCCGACGACGACACGGAGACGAGAGGAAGGCCGTCCGAGGCGGCGTGATCGCAAGCGCGAGCGAACTTCTCGCCGACCACGCTCCCCATCGAGCCACCCATGAACGAGAAGTCCATCACCGCGAGCCTGCACGGGAGGAGCTCGATCCGAGCGGTGCCGGTGATCATCGCGTCACCGAGCCCGGTTGCCACCTCGGCCTCGGCAAGTCGTTCGGTGTACGGCTTGAGGTCGAAGAACTCGAGGGGATCGCCTGAACGCAGAGAGCCTTCGTCCTCGACGAAGCTCGATGGATCGGAGAGCTGCCTGATCCGCTCGTGACCTCGCACGGGGAAGTGGTGCCCGCAGTGCGGGCAGACCCGAAGGTGCTCCTGGAGCTCGTCGTCGCGGTAGTGGGATCCACAGCCGGGACAGGTGTTCGGGTGCTTCTTTGCCTTCCCGTCGTCGAGAGTGGCCTGCTTGTGCTCGATCGAGACGTCGATCTTGTCGGTAGCGGACATCTACGCCATCTTAGACCCGCGGTTCGCCTGGACGGTTACAGTCCTGCGGCAACGGCAAGCCGGGCAACGAGAACCGGGTCGGCGTCTCCCGTCAATCCTGTCAAGCCGAGGCCCGCGAGCGTGCCCCGTCCGGTGATGTCGGCGAGCAGCGCTTCGGCCTCCCGGAGCGTCAGGCCACCCGGCTCCGGCATGAAGACGCCGAGCTCGCCGGGTTGCAGGACGTCGCAGTCGAACGCGACATAGACGCGTTCACAACCGTCGAGCGCGCGCCCGATGTCCGCGTCGATGCCGACCTTCGTCATGTACTCGATCTCCGGTGGATCAAGGCTCCGAGCGCCGACGAGCGCAACGTCGCCCGGCGAGACGGCGCCCGCTTCGATCGCCATCCGCAGGGGCATTCCCCACTCGTTCCCTGACGGCGAGCTGTCGGGCGTGTTGAGGTCCCCGTGTGCGTCGATCCAGATCACCGCGAGCCGGCCCGAGCGTGCGGCGAGGCCACGGATCACCCCGACGTGAGAGCAGCAGCAGCCACCGAGAACGAGGGGCAGCGCGGGCAGGTTGCGGATCTGGGCAGCAGCCTGCTCCTCGAGCGACTCCTGCTCGATCACAGCCGCCTCGGGGTACGGCAGCGCGAGCGAGGCCGCGGCAGCCATCGACTCGCCGCCCACGCCCCAGGCGCGCGGGACGCGTACGAGCCCGGCTGCGTACTCCCGACCACAGCTGTGGCACTGATACCCGGTGTCGATTGCGACAGCGGTGAACGTCCGACAGTCGGGACAGCGCGCGCGGAGAGCGCTCACGATTCAGTCACCGGCTCGAAGCTCCTTCTGCCAGACGTCGGCCCGCCAGAGGACATCCATGCCCGCGCGCTCGTAGAGGCGCGTTGCGCCGGTCGGATTCTCGCTGTCAACCCCGAGCGCTACCGTCTTCTCGCCGCGCTCGGCGAAGCGCCGGAAGCTCTCCTCGAGCAACGCGAGTCCGAGGCCGCGTCGGCGCCATATAGGCCGCACCGCGAGGTAGGCGATCCATCCCCAGTCGCCCATGCGCTTGTCGTAGTTGAACGAGAGTCCAGCCACTTCGTCGCCCTCCCAGACGACGACAACGAGCTCGGGATCGAAGCGCGCGTGCGCCGTGATCTTCTTCTCGAGCCACTCCGGGTACGTCTGCGGCTCATGGCTCCACTCGTCGGCGAACGCCTCCTCGAAGGCTGCGTGGACGTCCGTGCCATGGAGATCCGGGTCGAAGGGCCTGAAGGTCAGGCCGACCGGCAAGGCCGGCATCGGTTCGAGCCTGGTCGAATGTCGAATCATCCGGAAGAACGTTCGGACGTGCTCGTACCCCCTCCCTGAAAAGAGCGCTGGCGCAGAAGCGTCGCCGAAGAGATGTGCTGACTCGAGGTAGACGCGCTTGCCGGGAGCGAGGCCTGGCTCGATCTCTCGCGCCCGCCCCTCGACTGCGGCGAGCAACAGCGTCCCAACGCCGCGACCGGTGTGAGCCGGGTGAACGTATCCGTCGATGATCAGTCGGCCCTCCCGGATCTCCGAGAGGTGGATCACCCCGGCGACGGTCGCACCGTCGACCGCGAGCCACGCGTTCCGCTCAAGGTCGAGGCTCTCCCACTCCTCTCGTAGCTCTTGCTCGGTCCAATCGGTATCGCCATAAACTGCGCGGTCGCAGGCCTGCATGAGGGCAAGAACCTCGGTGAAGTCGGTGGTCTGGTGCGGGCGGCGCAGTTCCACGGCCGCACAGTCTACGCGGGGCGCGAAGCGCATTCTCGAGTTGCGCCTCCCTTTTCGGCTGTGATCAGGCAGCGTCGGGCGAGCCGCCACCGAAGCTCCAGGCGGGCTTGCCGCCTGCGGCGTTCGACGTCACGCTCGTGCCAACGATCAGGAAGCGCACCTCCTGCGACCAGTACTCCGGCCGCGCGCGCGCAACGTCGTCCACGTTCACTGCACGTATTCGACCCATGAGTGGACTCTACGGCTCGTCGTGCCAGCGGCGTAACACGAGGCAGGCGTTGTGCCCACCGAAACCAAACGAGTTCGAGACGCCGATTTCGACCTGCTCGTGCCGCGCCTCGTTCGGGATGTAGTCGAGGTCGCACGTCGGGTCGGGCGTCGTCTGATTGATCGTCGGCGGGAGGATGCCGCGTTCGAGCGCGAGGATCGTGAAGATCGCCTCCATCGCGCCGGCAGCGCCGAGGCAGTGACCGGTCGCCCCCTTCGTCGAGGAGATCGGTGTGCGATAGGCCTTGTCCTCGCCGAGCGCAACCTTCAAGACGCGCGTCTCGCCGGAGTCTCCGGACGGCGTCGAGGTGCCGTGGGCGTTGACGTAGCCGACGTCCTCCGCCTCGATCCCGGCATCGGCAAAGGCCATCTTGAGTGCCCTCGCGGGGTTCTCTCCCGTCGGATCGGGGTCGGAGACGTGGTTCGCGTCGGAGGAGACGCCGTAGCCGATGAGCTCGGCGTAGATCTTCGCGCCACGCGCCTTCGCGTGCTCGAGCTCCTCGATCACGACCATGCCCGCCGCCTCGCCCATGACGAAGCCGTCGCGCTCACCGTCGAACGGTCGCGAGCCCCGCTCCGGATCGTCGTTCCGCCTCGAGATTGCGCGCATCGCAGCGAATCCTGAGATGCTCACCCGCGTCACCGGTGCCTCGGTTCCGCCGCAGATCATCACGTCAGCGCGACCGAGCCGGATCGCGTCCATCCCGTCACCGATCGCCATGTTCGACGCAGCACACGCTGTGCACTGCGAGAGCAAGGGACCACGCGTTCCGAGCTCGATGGAGACCCAGCCTGCAGCGAGATTCGGGATGATCTGGACGATAGAGAACGGGTTGACGCGGTCGGGGCCGCGGTCGTTCAACTGGTTGACGCACGTCTCGAACGACTTCAGCCCTCCGATGCCCGTGGCAACGGCAGCGCCGACACGCTCGGCGATCGGTGCGATCACGAGCCCGGAGTCGGACTCGGCCTGACGGGCTGCCGCAAGCGCAAGGTGTGTGAAACGATCCATCCGGCGCGACGCCTTGTAGTCCATGTAGTCGGTGATCTCGAGATCCCTGACCTCACAAGCGAAGTGCACCGCATAGCCGCTCGTGTCGAACTGCGTGATCGGCCCCGCACCCGACTTCCCCGCGATCAGGTTGGCCCAGGTGTCCTCGGCCGTGTTCCCGAGGGAACTTACGGCACCGATTCCGGTGACGACAACTCTTCGCTTTCCGTTGCGCGATTCCACGGGAACGCAGGCTACATGCCGAGGCCACCGTCCACGAGCAGCACCTCACCCGTGACGAATGACGCCTGGTCGGAGACAAGGAATCGTACGGCGCCCGCGACGTCCTCGGGGGCACCGAGTCTGCCCAGCGGTGTCTGCTGTCGCATCGCCTCCGTCGCCTCCTCGGGGAGGACGTCCGTGAGTTGGGTTGTGATGTAGCCCGGCGCGACGACGTTCGCCCGGACGTTGCGGCTTCCGAGCTCGCGAGCCAGGGACTTCGTGAACCCGATGATCCCGGCCTTCGAAGCCGCGTAGTTCGTCTGGCCCCCGTTACCGTGAACGCCGACGATCGACGAAATGTTGACGATGGCGCCCGCGCGCGCCTTCATCATCGGTCGGGCTACGGCGCGACACGTGTAGAAGACGGAGGAGAGGTTCGTCTGCATCACCGTGTGCCAGTCGTCGTCGCTCATGCGGGCGAGCAGGCCGTCTCGCGTGAGCCCGGCGTTGTTGACGAGGATGTCGATGGCGCCGGCGGCTTCTACGAGGGCGAGAGCGGATGTCGGATCGGAGACATCGGCCTGCACCGCGCGGCCGCCGATCGCCGTCGCGACCTCCTCGGCCTCCTGTTCGCCAGACCGATAGCCGACGACGACCGCAGCACCGGCCGCGGCCAGTTCCTCGGCGATGGCGCGGCCGATCCCGCGTGACGCACCCGTGACGAGTGCCGTTTTTCCCTCGAGGGAGCAGAAGCCACTCATGTCGAGAGCACCTCGCGCGCCTTCTCGAGGCTCGCGAGATCGTTGACGGAGATCGCGCGAACGCTCCTGTCGATCCGCTTGATCAGGCCGGCGAGCACGTTGCCAGGCCCGACCTCGACAAACGTCGTCACTCCGTCCTCCACGAGCTCGCGCGCCGCCTGCGTGAACTTCACGGGCGCGGTGAGTTGCTCGACGAGAATCGAGGCGAAGCGCGTTGCGGGCTCGATATGTGCGGTGACGGTCGACATGAAGGGCGCAATCGGATCGTGGAAGCGGATCGATTCGATCGCGGGCCGAAGCCGCTCCGCCGCGCGCTCGACGAGCGGGCTGTGGAACGCCCCGGAGACCTTCAACTTGATCGCCCTGCGAGCGCCAATGGACTCGGCCTCGGCGCACAGCTGATCGACTGCGGCGTTCTCGCCGGAGACGACGATCTGGCCCGGGCAGTTGTAGTTCGCCGGCCAGACCCCCTCGATCCGGCTGCAAAGCTCCTCGACCGCCTCGTCCTCGAGGCCGAGGATCGCGGCCATTGAGCCCGGGTGGAGGCGCGCGGCCTCCGCCATCGCGAGGCCCCGCTCGCGCACGAATCCGATCGCCTCGTTCGTTCCCATCGCAGAGACGGATGCGAGCGCTGCAAACTCTCCGACCGAGTGGCCGACGACGACATCGGGCTCGAGGCCCTCCGCACGGATCGCAGCCAGGATCGCGAGGGACGTCGCGATCAGCGCCGGCTGCTGCACCTCGGTATCGACGAGCTCCTCGAGCGGGGTGTTGAAGCAGAGCTTCTGGAGATCGAGGCCCGAGGCCTCGCTGCCCGCGCGATAGACGTCCATCGCGGCCGGAACGGCCTCGGCCAGCTCACGGCCCATCCCGGCCTCCAAAGCCCCCTGCCCCGGAAAACAGAATGCAACCCTTCCCCTCCCTGCCGCATCAATCATCAGCCCGCATCTCCCATCCTTGTCATGAATTCAAGCACTCTGCAGTCCTCCCCTACGCAAGCGATAGAACGCCCTATCTCGCAGTTCTGCCTAGGCAGAACTGCTCCACTCGAGGAGCGCCGAGCCCCACGTGAGGCCGGCACCCATCCCCGTCATCAACACAAGGGCGCCGTCCGTGAGTCGCCCCTCCGCGCGCGCGTCGGCGAGCGCGAGTGGGATCGACCCGGACGACGTGTTTCCGTATCGATCGACGTTCACGACGGTCTTCTCGGGAGCGATGCCTAGCTTGCCGACGGCGTAGTCGATGATGCGCTTGTTCGCCTGGTGCGGGACGTAGACATCGACGTCATCGATCGTCTTGCCGCACTGCTCGAGAACCGCATCTGCCGACGAGACCATCACGCGGGTTGCGAACTTGAAGACCTCGCGACCGTTCATCATCAGTGCAGGCTTCGGGCCTTCGTAGTGACGCGATCCACTGCCGGGATAGCAGAGGTGGATGCCGCCACCACCATCGGCGCCGAGCTCGAAGCCGAGGAACCCTCCTGCCGCCACCGGCTCCATGACCACGGCTCCGGCACCGTCGCCGAAGAGGACAACCGTGGAGCGATCCTCCCAGTTCAGAACCTTCGAGAGCAGGTCGCCACCAACGACGAGCGCCTTCTTCGACAGCCCCGATGCGAGCATCCCGTAGGCCTGGGCGATCGCGTACATGAAGCCCGTGCAGCCAGCGAGCAAGTCGTAGGCAGCGGCGTTCCGCATCCCGAGCGTGTCCGCCATCAATGCGGAAGCGGTCGGGAACAACATGTCGGGGGTCACGGTGGCGCAGATCAGGAGATCGATCTCGGACACGTCTGCTCCCGCCTCAGCGAGAGCCTCACGAACGGCAGGGAGGGCGATGTCGGTGAGAGCCTCGTCCTGCGAGGCGATGCGGCGCTCGCGGATGCCGGTGCGATCGCGAATCCACTCGTCCGACGTGTCGACGAACCGGGCCATGTCGTCGTTCGTCATCACCGTCTCGGGCACGTTCGTCCCCAGGCCGGTGATCCCGATGCGCGGGCCCGAGGTGGAACCAATCATCGCTCGACCGCGAAGGTAAGAGTTCCCCGCACTGCGAGTGCGCCGTCAACCGTGGCCGTTGCCTTACCGCGCCCGATCGGACCGCGCATCACGTCGATCTCGCACGTCAGCGTCAGCGTCTCGCCGGGTGAGACAACGCGCTTGAATCGGCAGTCGTCGATCCCGGCGAAGAAGGCGATCTTGCCGCGGTTCTCCTCCTCGACCAGGACGGCCACGGCTCCTGCCTGGGCCATCGCCTCGACGATGAGCACACCCGGCATTACCGGCCGCTCCGGAAAATGCCCCGGAAACCACCAGTCGTCCGCGCGAACGAGTCGCGTCGCGACCACCTTCTTTCCCGGGACGAGCTCGACCACCTCGTCGAGAAGCAGGAACGGATCGCGGTGCGGCAGGATGCTCTCGATCACGTCCTTACCGAAAGGGGCTTCAGGGGTCATGCGGTGGCTCCTTCCTCGAGCAGTTCGCGCATCGTCGTGCGCGCTCGATGGGCGTAACACTTGGCGGTGCCGACCGGCATCCCAGAGGAGGCGGAGATCTCCTCGAACGAGAAGCCAAGGGCATCCTTGAGAACGAGAACGTGTGCCTGGGCCGCGGGCAAGGTAGCGAGGCCGTCACGAAGGCCGGAGCGAAGCTCCGAGAGCTCCGCCTCGCGCTCGGGCGTCGGGCCGTCCGCCGCACGGACGTCCTCTTCGAGGAGATCATGGCGCCGGGCGTTCCGGCGCAACGCAACGTCCCGACACGCATTCAATGTCAGACGGTGGAGCCACGTCGAAAACGCGGCCTCGCCGCGGAACTGGCCGAGCTTGACGCAGAGCCTGGCTAGAGCTTCCTGGGCGGCGTCACGCGCGTCCTCGGAGTCGTCGAGAACGTGGTGGGCGAGACGCCCGACGCGGGGCGCGTGACGCTCGCACAGCGCTTCGAGCGCGCGTGCGTCGCCATCCTTTGCGCGCCTGACGAGAATCGGGTCGCTGAGTCGATCGTAGGCGAGTTGGGGCTCGGGTCGAAGCGGAGCGCCAATCCGACCGCGGGAACGTCGAGGCGGTTGCACTACGCGAGTCTACTGCTCCAGATGGGCGTCCCGGCTCGAGGACGGCGTCGATCTCGCCTCTACGGGTAGCGAAGGATGGTGCTGCGGTTCCCGGCAGCATCACGAGCGGCCGCGACGAGCGAGCGAACGCGCTTGACTCCGGTGAGCGCGACGTAGCCCGGGGCTGCAACCTCGAGCCGGCGAGCTGCGCCGTTCACGCGCACTGTCACCGTGGCGGCCTCCGAGACCCACAGGCGAGCCGGGTTCTGCGCGAGCCGCAGCTTCGGTGCGTTTGCGTCGCGAAGGAACGGCAACGCGACCGTCCCGGTGCCAAGACCGTCCGTCGCATCGATCACCGCTTCGTAGCTCCCGTCCGGGGGGACGCCGACCCGCTTCGTCCCGTCCCAGGTGACCGTCTGCTTCCCCGGAGCGAAGAGCGTGTTGGCAAGCGTCGTCACCCACTTGCCCTCGCGAAGGACGCGCACCCGGATCGTTGCAGGGACCGTCAGGACGAACACCACTCTGAGCTCGTCGCCTCTCCCGTCACCGTTTGGCGTGAAGACCGCGGGTGTCAGCGAAGGCGACCCGAGGGTGCGGGTGATGACGACCTCCACGTCAGCCGTCGCGACCGCCCCACGCGAGTCAATAGCCGTGAGGGCGACCCTATAGACGCCATCCGGCTGCCCGAGACCATCGAACACGAGCACGTGCGTGCCCGCGGTCTGACGCGTCGCCGGAAGGACGTCCGCCAGAGTGTCGCCGGCCGAATCGACGAGCGCCGCGGAAACCGTCGCAACACCCGACACGGTGTATGCGATCGTCGTCGCGTCGGCAAACCCGTCGCCGTTCGGGCTGATCGTCGGCGGATCCGCCGCGACGTCGGTGATCGCGAGCGGGCCGCCCGTCGTCGGCTTGCCGAAGGTCCCGCTCGCGGATGTTGCGCCGGTGACATCGATCCTCCAGCGGATTCCCTGTCCCGCGGTGAGCGCTGCATCCCACGTCCAGTCCACAACGGGGCCTCGCCCGGTCTGCGAGCCGAGCTCGATCCCGAGTGCGTCGACGACAACGACACGCCAGGGTGAGGGGCCCGATATCCGCGCCCGAAACCGCACCGTGCCACCGAGGTTGCCCGTCGCCGTCGGTTCGAAAATCTTTGGAAGGCCGATAGCGAGCGTCTTGCTCGCAATGCTTCCGAGTTGTGCATACAGGAGATCGCCGGGGCAACTCGTCTGCCCGGTGTCCCGGTGCCCGGACACTGCACGGAGCGTGACCGGGACGCCCGGTAGGTAGCGCTCGCTCCCGCCCGAGATCACGGCGACGGGCTTCTGGGGGTCGACGTGCGCGAGGTCGAGCCTCCATGCGAGTAGCTTCTCGAGCGACCGCGAAGCCGCCGCGGGGACCGCCGTCGTACCGAATGTGCCGATCACCGCGACGCCGACGGCGCCCGTGTTGAAGCCTCGCGCGTGGGCGCCGATCACGTTGCGGTCGATTCCGCCGTACCGCCCTTCGTAGATGGTGCCGAACCGATCGACGAGAAAGTTGTATCCGATGTCGTTCCAGCCGTTCGACTTGACGTGATACGTCTGGATGCCGCGCATGATCGCCGCGGCCTGCGACGGCGAATAGTCGTTCGGCCCCGCCGTGTGGTGGACGATCGCGAAGCGAACGCTCGACGCGTAGTCGGGGGTACCGCGTCGGATCGTTTCGTCTGCCCCCCAGGCGCTCCGCGGCACGATCGCAGGTGCGTCGGCGACCGTGAGCGCCCGCAGGGGGATCCTCTGCTCCGGGCTGCGGACAAACGTGGCTCGGAGACCCGTGACCCGACCCGTGATCCTCGTGCGGATCGCGGTTGCCGGACCCACCCAGGTCGGATTCCCGAGTCGCCAGCCGCCCGAGCTCGTGTCCTCGCGGGTGCCGAAATCTGGCTGATCGTCCCCCTCGGTGATGCCGTCGAGCCAGTGACCCCACGTCCCGTCGACAGCGCGAACCCTGAACCGCACGGAGCCCGGGCCGCGCCAGCGTAGACCGACGAGATCGAACCGCTTCGCAGTGACGACGGGCGTCCGGGCGTCCGCGACGGGAATCGCGCGGTACGAGATCGAGGTAAGGCTCGCAGACGCAACGGTCGGGAGTGCGAGCGATGCGGCGACGGTGATGGCGGCGGCGAGAAGCTTCACGGCAGGTACAGGGTGGCTGAGAAGACAGCCCTCCACAAGGACTTCGGTGCGACCCTGATAGAATCCTTACTGTCGTGTGGCCACCTCATTTGCGGGAACTTCCCGTTCGCAGCCCGGTTTCGCCCGGATTGCTCCGGGCGGCAGTCTCCGCTCACCGAAGGGACATCTCGTGAATACCGCTCTGATCGTCGGCGCCGTCGTCGCCGTCCTGCTGCTGATCGTGCTCTCGGCCACCGTGAAGATCGCGAGGGAGTACGAACGAGGCGTCATCTTCCGACTCGGCCGGCTTCTCCCCGAGCCGAAGGGGCCGGGGCTCTTCTTCCTGATCCCGTTCGTGGACAAGATGGAGAAGGTCGAGCTGCGAACGGTGACCCTGAACGTGCCGCCGCAGGAAGTGATCACGAAGGACAACGTTCCCGTACGCGTCAACGCCGTTGCGTACTTCAGGATCGTCGAGCCGAAGGCGGCGATCGTGCAGGTCGAGAACTACATGAACGCGACCTCCCAGATTGCGCAGACGACGCTGCGGTCGGTGCTCGGTCAGCACGTTCTCGACGAGCTCCTCTCAGAGCGCGACAAGATCAACACTAAGCTGCAGACGATCATCGACGACGCCACCTCACCGTGGGGCATCAAGGTCTCCGTGGTCGAGGTCAAGGACGTCGAGATCCCGAGCGACATGCAGCGCGCAATGGCGCGCCAGGCCGAGGCCGAGCGTGAGCGACGCGCGAAGGTGATCTCCGCCGAGGGCGAGTACCAGGCCTCGGAGAGGCTGAAGGACGCGGCCGCCGTGATGGCGCAGGAACCGATCACGGTGCAGCTCCGCTACCTGCAGACGCTGCTTGAGATCGGATCGAACAACAACTCGACGATCGTCTTCCCGATCCCGATCGACCTGCTGACGGCCCTCTCGAAGCTCGCAAAGGACTAAAGAGCTCGAATCCTACCCCGGTGCGCCGACGAACGAGCTCCGATGAAGGGATCCCGATAGCCCGGTGACGATGGCCGGGCGATCGAGCCTTCTTCAGCCACGACCCTCGGAGAGACCTGACGATCCTTCGTTCGCCGCTCCAGGTCTACCGTGAGGGCGCGCTGCTTTCGTAGGGGTGCTGCGATCTACTCGTCGGCGTCGGTCACGTCGTCATCGTCGATGTCGTCTTCGATCTGCACGTCGGCCGCATCGTCGGTCAGGGGCTCAGGCGTCGGATCTCCGTCAGAGGTGGCCTTCACGAGCTCCGTATCATCGTCATCGGACCCGACGACCGGTGCGAGCGTCGAGACGTGCTCGCCGTCCCGAAGGCGGGTCACAATCACGCCCTGCGTCGCGCGACCCGAGCGCTTGATCCCGTCGACGGCCATCCGGATCACGGTGCCGGCGTCGGAGATCAGCATCACCTGGTAGCCCTCACGCACGATGCGCGCGCCCGCGAGCCTGCCCTTGCCCTCGACGAGTTGGGCCGTCTTGACTCCCATCGTGCCGCGGCCCTTGACCGGGTACTCCGAGACGCGGGTGCGCTTGCCCCAGCCGTTCTCGGTGACCACCAACAGGTCGGCGTCGTCGGAGGCGATATCGACTTCGATCACCTCGTCCTCGCCGCGGAGCTTCATGCCTGCGACACCCGAAGCGGGCCGGCCCATGGGGCGCACGTCGCTCTCGTGGAACCGCACGGCCTGGCCCATCCGGGAGACCATGAGGATGTCGTTGTCGCCATCGGAGAGGCGCACACCGATCAACTCGTCGTTCTCGCGCATCTTCAGTGCGATGATTCCGTCTGCCTTCAACGGCGTGTTGTACTCGAGGAACGCAGTCTTCTTGACTACACCCTTCTTCGTGGCGAAGACGAGGAACTTCGACTCCTTGTAATCGCGCGTCGCGATCACGGCGCGGACGAGCTCATCCTGCCGAAACGGCAGCAGGTTGACGATCGCGCGGCCCTTCGACTGCCGTGAGCCGAGCGGCAACTCGTGCACCTTCAGCCGGTACACCTTGCCGACGGTCGTGAAGAAAAGGATGAAGTCGTGGGTCGAGGCGACGAAGAGGTGCTCGATGTAGTCCTCGTCCTTCAGGTCCATGCCCATCACGCCGATCC
>JBKJVI010000118.1:0-9678 GCA_046590225.1 Gaiella sp.
TCGACGAGACCGTCGAGCGGCTGATCGTCTCATGGCTTGACGGCCGGAGCCCAGGTGAGAGCTTCCGGTCGTACTGCGACCGCACCACGGATGACGAGCTCGGCGTCCTGATCGGCCGCGAGCCGGCCAGGTCCCGCCGAGGAGCGAACGCACCCGAAGAGGAGGCAGCATGAGCACGAGCGTTGATCCGACGGAGGTCGGATACACCAGCGAGATCGGCGAGCTGGTCGACGACATGGAGGCCGGCGAGCTCTCGGTCGAGTTCGAGGGGCAGGAGCCGTGGAACCTCCTCGAATGGGCGATCGGACAGTTCGGCGAGGGCCTCGCCCTGTCGACGGCGTTCCAGGAGGGCGACGTGGCGCTGATCGACATGGCCTATCGCATCGACCCGGCCGTTCGGGTGTTCTCGATCGACACGGGTCGGCTCCCCCAGGAGACGCACGACCTCGTCGAGCAGCTTCGGGAGCGCTACGAGGGCCTGCGACTCGAGTTCCTCTCCCCGGATGCGGGGCAGGTGCAACGCCTCGTCGACCGCCACGGGCCAAACCTGTTCTTCCGCTCCGTCGAGAATCGGATGCTCTGCTGCAACGTCCGCAAGGTGCAGCCGCTGACCCGCGTCCTCGCAGGGCTCGACGCCTGGGTGACAGGCCTCCGTCGCGACCAGTGGGCCTCTCGCTCGGACATCCGTAAAATCGAGATCGACCACGACCACGGAGCAATAGCCAAGCTCAACCCACTGGCCGAGTGGTCGGAGGACGAGGTCTGGGACTACCTCCGCGAGAACGACGTTCCCACGCACGCCCTCTATGAGAAGGGCTACTCGTCGATCGGCTGCCAGCCGTGCACGCGACCCGTGGCCAAGGGCGAGCCGGTGCGTGCTGGCCGCTGGTGGTGGGAGACGGGCGCTCCGAAGGAGTGCGGCATGCACTGCGCGATCGAAACCGGTGGGTTCGAGCACGAGCTCCACGCCATCGTCGGAGCCGCTGCAGATGTGTAGCGCACTCACGGGTTCGGGAATCAGGCTCGCGGAGTCCGAGTCGGAGCTCGCGCTCGCCGAGACGCGCGCCGTGCTCGCGGCCGCCGGCTCGGAGGACTACCGCCTTCAACTCGACGAGCTTGTCGATGCAATCGTGTCGGGAGCCCTCGAGGAACGGCACGCTCTGACGCTCGAGCCGATCCTCGAGCTGGCGCTCCAGGCCGGAAGGATCCGCGCGATCTATGGGCCACCCGGCGAGACTGCCGCGTTGCGGCTCTTCCGCAAGCTCCCGCGCGGCAAGGCCCTGCGCGAGAGTGCCGAGGACGTGAGCGAGGCGCTCGCCTCGCTCAAGGGACACCGCCTCGAGGGCGCCACGCTCACGGCCGTGGGGCCGGGTGCGTTCACGCTTGCGCTCGCGACCGGCGAGGGCCGCCTCACGATCAAGCTCGACCGACAGGGCGCCCGACTCACGTCGGTCGAGGTCTGAACATGACGATGCCGCGCTACTACATGGCGTGTCTCGACCTGACCGGGCGCAGCGTGCTCGTTGTCGGGGGCGGCCCGGTCGCCCTCGAGAAGGTCGAAGGACTTCTGGCCGCGGGCGCCGACGTCACGGTGGTCGCCCCCGAAGTCGTGCCCGAGCTTGCCCACCTCAACCTCACGCTCGACCGGCGAACCTACCACACCGCGGATCTCGCGGGGAGATTCCTCGTCGTCGCTGCAACCTCGACGAGGGCCGTCAACCAGCGCGTCTTCGCCGACGCCGAGTCTCGCTCGATCCTCTGCAACGTCGTCGATGTACCCGACCTCTGCTCGTTCATCCTCCCCGCAGTGCACCGACACGAGCCCATTGCGATCGCCGTCTCGACGGGAGGAGCCTCGCCCGCACTCGCGCAACATCTGCGCGATCAAATCGCCGCGGTCGTGCGACCCGAGCACGCAGAGCTCGCACACCGACTCCGCGCCCTGCGCCCCTGGGCGAAGGCACACTTCGCCACATACGAGGAGCGCAAGGCGTACTTCGCAGGTGTTGTCGCGAAGGAGCTGGGAGCGTGACCGTGCACCTCGTGGGTGCCGGCCCCGGCGACCCAGGCTTGATCACGGCCCGGGGGCTCGAGCTCGTTCGTTCGTGCGACGTTCTCGTCGCGGACGCACTGGTCGCGTCCGAGCTCATCGACGAGGCGCCCGACGACTCCGTCGTCATTTCCCGCGCGGGAATGAGCCAGGGAGTCGTGACCCGGCTGCTCGTCGCCTATGGCGCTGCGGGGCTCGACGTCGTGCGGCTCAAGGGTGGCGACCCGTTCGTTTTCGGCCGCGGCGGCGAGGAGGCGCTCGCGCTCGCCGAAGCCGGGATCCCGTTCGAGATCGTCCCGGGCGTCTCGTCGATCGCGGCCGTGCCCGCTTCGGCGCTGATCCCGATCACCCACCGCGGTGTCTCCGACCGGGTCACGATCGCGAGCGGCCACGGTGCAAACGGTGGCGAGCCCGACTACGCATCGCTCGCAGCTGCAGGCGGCACACTCGTGCTGTTCATGGGACTCGAGCGCGTCGAACTGTTGTGCCGCGGTCTTGTCGCGGCCGGGCTGCCCGCCGCCACTCCGGCGGCGGTGGTCTCTCGCGGCACCCTCCCCGATCAGGAATCGGTCGTCGGAACCCTCGACGATCTCGCCGATCTGGCGGACGGCCTCGAGTCACCGGCGCTCGTGATCGTTGGCGACGTCGTGGAGCTGGGAGCAGCGCTCTCGCGGGCGGTACTCGTCGGCTCTGCGTCGCCCCGCGAGGCCGACGCACTAGTCTGATCTCGATGGATTTCCGCCGCGTCGACAATCTGCCTCCGTACGTCCTTGCCGTCATCCGTGAGCTCACGCTCGAGCTCCGACGCGGTGGCGCCGACGTCGTCGATCTCGGCTTCGGCAACCCCGATCTCCCCTCTCCCGGGCTCGCCGTCGAGAAGCTCACAGAGGCAGCGCACAATCCGCGCAACCACCGCTACTCGGCCTCGAAGGGGATCCCGAATCTTCGCCTCGCCGCCGCAACGCTGTACAAGCGCCAGTTCGACGTCGATCTCGACCCCGACACGCAGGTGCTGAACACAATCGGCGCCAAGGAAGGCCTCTCGCACCTGATGTGGGTGCTCCTCGAACCGGGCGACTCGGCGCTCGTCCCGAGCCCGAGCTATCCAATCCACATCCACGCGCCGATCCTCGCCGGGGCATCCGTGACGCGCGTGCCCATGGGCGCCGATCAGGATCTGTTCGCGAACCTCGAGGAAGCATGGGAGCGCGCCCAGCCGAAGCCGCGCGTCGTCATCCTCTCGTTCCCGCACAACCCGACGACGGCCACCGTCGACCTCGCCTTCATGGAGCGCGTCGTCGACTTCGCCCGCGAGCACGAGCTGCTCGTCGTGCACGACTTCGCGTACGCCGATCTCGTCTTCGACGGCTACAAGGCGCCCTCGATCCTGCAGGTTCCCGGGGCCGACGAGGTCGCGGTCGAGCTCTACACCTTGACGAAGTCGTTCTCGATGGCCGGCTGGCGCGTCGGGTTCGTCGTCGGGAACGCGGACGTCGTGGGTGCGCTTGCCCGCCTCAAGTCATGGCTCGATTACGGAACGTTCCAGCCGATCCAGATCGCCGCGACGGTGACGATGAACGAGCTGCCGGACTATCCGCGCGAGGCAGCAGCGATCTACGAATCCCGCCGCGACGCGCTCTGTGACGGTCTCGATCGTGCAGGCTGGTCGTTCCCGAAGCCGAAGGGCTCGATGTTCGTGTGGGCGCCGCTCCCGGAGCAGTTCCGTTCGCTCGGCTCGCTCGCCTTTGCCGAAAAGCTCGCGCGCGAGGCAAGCGTGGCCGTCTCGCCAGGCGTTGGCTTCGGTGCCGACGGCGACGCGTTCGTGCGCTTCGCACTCGTGGAGAACGAGCAGCGCATCGGCCAGGCCGTGCGCAGCATCCGCAGCTTCCTCGCGGCCTAGCTCCGAGCGCCGCGACGGTCGGGGCGAGGCGCAGTGCCTCGCTCCGACCGCCGCGGTGCTCGTTACTTCTTCTTGGCTGCCGGGCGCTTGGCAGCGGGCTTTACGGCCGCCTTCTTCGCCGCAGGCTTCTTCGTAGCCGGTTTCGCGGCGGGCTTCTTCGCGGCAGGCCTCGCGGCAGCCTTCGCTGCCGGCACCGCAGCGGCGACGGTCAGATCAACGATCCTCGCGTCGGCGGCGAGCTTCTGAACCGACGCAACACCTCTCATCGTCGCGGCCTTGTTCTCGTACGCCTGACTCGAGGCGACAATCTGGCCGTTTGTCGAGACGAGCGAGAAGCGAAACTTCCCGGTCGGCCCCTTCTTGATCACGAACTTTCCGGGCACGAGTGCCTCCCGTTCCGAGGGTGAATGTGGCTTGCGCGTCCAATCGTTACAGGCGGACAGGAGGGCGCTGGCCGAAAGAGGCGCATCAGGGCGGGCGGTTGTCCTCCTACACTGGGCAGGCAATGGACACGACACCCGCCGAATTCCTGTTCGCAATCGCGATCGCCGCCGGCATCTCGATGCTGACGTTCAGGCACGCAGACAAGCACGGGAGCACCCACGCAACGGCCTGGGGAATCGGTGCGTTCCTTGCAGCGGGCGTCGTCGTGCCCGTCTACTTCATCCGGTTCTGGCTGCGCAAGCGGCGAACGACCGTCTAGCGACATGGCTGCGCTGAACGGCAACGACGAGCCAGAATGGCTCCTCCCGATCGACCCCATGGTCGATTCGTACGCTCCCGAGCAGATCGCTGACGAGCTCGGACGCCGGCACGCCCTGTATCTCCGCGAGGCCCAGCGCCTCGTTCTCGACAAGCTCTCGCCTGACGAGGGCGGATTGGCGGAGGGAGTGCGCGAGGAGACGAGAAGCTACCTCACCTCTCAGCCATGGCTTGGCCACGTATCGCTCGCGCCCACCGTGGCGAGTGTCGAGGATACGACGCTCGCGGCCCTAAAGGCGATCGTGGCCACCGCAACGCAGCACGTCCGGCCGATCAGGCGACTGACGCTCCAGCCGTCCGCGACGATCGTTGGGAACATGGCCGTCCGCAAGAAGCCGGCCGGTGACGGTGTCGAACTCTCGTGGGACACGGCGCCGAACATCACCGCGTGGACGATCCGCGTCAGCGTGCGCCCCGATCCGCGTCAGGACTACGTCGAGGGGGAGCTGGTCACGCTGGCGCCTGCCACCGCCCGTTTCGACGTGGCGCTCGACGAGCTCCCACGACGGATCCAGCTCTACGGCCTCGCGCGTGACGGGAGGATCGTGCGTCGTGCGATCGTCTCGGCGCTGACGAGCGGGAACAGCGACGCCCAGTGGAAACGGCAGGCAACGGCAAGCTGACGCGTCCCCGTACGCTTCTCAGGAAGCTCTCGCTCGGCTACTGTCAATGGCGTCGCGCAGATTCGCGACAACGGGCCTTTCAATGCGGGATCATGAAACAGTCGTGGCCTTCGCGCCCGACGCCCAAGGAGAAACTGATGACTGAAATCGCTGTTTCAGAGTTGTTGGCCACGGACTTTCGCGTTGCGGATCTTTCGCTCGCGGAGTACGGCCGCAGAGAGATAACGATCGCCGAGCACGAGATGCCCGGCCTGATGTCGATGCGCCGGGAGTTCGGTGCCGAGCAGCCGCTTCGCGGAGCACGCATCACCGGCTCGCTCCACATGACGATTCAGACCGCCGTGCTGATCGAGACCCTCGTCGCCCTCGGCGCCGAGGTGCGGTGGGCGTCGTGCAACATCTTCTCGACCCAGGATCACGCCGCTGCCGCGGTCGCTGTCGGGCCGAACGGGACACCCGAGCAGCCGACTGGAGTACCGGTGTTCGCCTGGAAGGGCGAGACGCTGACCGAATACTGGTGGTGCACCGAGCAGGCACTGACGTGGCCGGACGGTGGCCTGAATATGCTGCTCGACGACGGTGGCGATGCCACGATGCTCGTGCACAAGGGCCTCGAGTACGAGAACGCCGGCGCCGTGCCCGATCCCGCCTCGGCCGAGTCGGAGGAGTTCGTTGTCTTCCTCACCCTCCTTCAGGCTTCGATCGCAGAGGACCCCGGCAAGTGGACGCGCATCGCCGCCGACATCAAAGGCGTCACCGAGGAGACGACGACCGGCGTGCACCGCCTCTACCAGATGGCCGAGGCTGGAACGCTTCTGTTCCCGGCGATCAACGTCAACGACTCGGTCACGAAGAGCAAGTTCGACAACCTCTACGGCTGCCGGCACTCGCTCGTCGACGGAATCAACCGCGCCGTCGACCTGATGCTGGCCGGCAAGCTCTGCGTTGTCTGCGGCTACGGCGATGTCGGCAAGGGCTCGGCCGAGTCACTGCGGGCGCAGGGGGCTCGCGTCGTCGTGACCGAGATCGACCCGATCTGTGCCCTCCAGGCCCTGATGGAGGGCTTCGAGGTGCGGACGCTCGACGACGTGATCGACACGGCGGACGTCGTGATCACGGCGACCGGTAACAAGGACATCGTCACGGTCGAGCAGATGCAGCGGATGAAGCACCTTTCGGTCGTCGGCAATATCGGCCACTTCGACAACGAGATCGACATGGCCGGACTCGCCGCCCTGCCGGGCATCGAGCGGATCAAGATCAAGCCGCAGGTCGACCAATGGGTCTTCCCCGACGGGAACGCCATCATCATTCTCTCGGAGGGGCGGCTGCTGAACCTCGGCAACGCGACCGGGCATCCGAGCTTCGTGATGAGCAACTCGTTCACGAACCAGACGATCGCGCAGATCGAACTGTTCACCCGGGCCGACGACTACCCCCTCGGCGTCCACGTGCTGCCGAAGCACCTGGACGAGAAGGTGGCACGCCTCCACGTCGAGGCGCTCGGGGCGAAGCTGACGAAGCTGCGTCCCGACCAGGCCGCCTACATCGGCATCCCGGTCGACGGGCCGTATAAGCCCGACCAGTACCGCTACTAGGACTCACACGCATCCGCTCGATCGGCGCCGGGATGTCACTCCCGGCGCCGGTCGACGCCTGCGCCGAGAGACGGGCGTCCGCCGAATCAGAGCCCGAGCTGGTCCTTGATCGCGACGAACTGCGCCACCGCGAAATCGATGTCCTCGAAGCTGTGGGCCGCAGAGAGCTGGGTGCGGATGCGGGCCGTGTCGCGTGGTACGACCGGGAACGAGAAGCTGATTGCGTAGACACCCCGGGCCCAGAGTAACTCGGCGAAACGCGCCGAGACAGCCGCGTCACCGAGCATGACGGGAACGATCGGGTGCGTCCCCTCGACGATGTCGAACCCGGCGTCGGTCATCGCGCTGCGGAACCGAGCGGTGTTCGCCCACAGCCGGTCCCGGAGCTCCGGCGAGCCCTCGACGAGCTCAATCGCCTTGAGCCCGGCCGCGGCGATCGGCGGCGCAACGCTGTTCGAGAAGAGGTAGGGCCGTGCCCGCTGGCGCAGCAGCTCGACGATCTCGCGGCGGCCCGAGACGTAGCCGCCGGAGGCGCCGCCCATCGCTTTGCCGAGCGTGCCCGTGATGATGTCCACCCGTTCCGTGACGCCGTGCAACTCCGGAGTGCCTCGACCGTTTCGGCCGACGAAGCCGACAGCATGGGAGTCGTCGACCATGACGAGCGCGTTGTGGCGCTCGGCGAGATCGCAGATCCCGGTGAGATCAGCGATGTGGCCGTCCATCGAGAAGACGCCGTCAGTCGCGATCATCCGGGTGTGAGCGCCCGCCGCCTCGGCGAGCCGTGCCTCGAGCTCGCCGAGATCCCCGTTCGCATAGCGGTGGCGCGCAGCTTTGCAGAGCCGGATCCCGTCGATGATCGACGCATGATTGAGCGCGTCCGAGATCACGGCGTCGTCCGGGCCGAGCAGCGCCTCGAAGAGGCCCCCGTTCGCGTCGAAGCAGGAGCCGAAGAGGATCGTGTCCTCGGTGCCGAGAAAGGACGAGAGCCGCTCCTCGAGCTGCTTGTGCAGCGTCTGCGTGCCGCAGATGAAACGCACCGAGGCCATCCCGAAGCCGAAGCGCTCGAGCGCATCGCGCGCTGCCTCGATGATCGCCGGGTGGTCGGCGAGGCCGAGATAGTTGTTGGCGCAGAAATTGAGCAGCGCCCCCATCCCCTCGACTTCGACATGCGCCGACTGCGGCGATTCGAGGACGAGCTCGCCCTTGTAGAGACGCGCCTCTCTGAGCTCGTCGAGCTCCTCGACGAGTTCCTGCTGGAATACTCCGTACACGGTGCCTGCCTCCCGGTTCTAGATGTCGGTCCAGTCGAGTATCACCTTCCCGGATCCTCCCGAGGCGGCGATCGCAAAAGCCTCCTCGAACTCGACGTGCGAGAACCGATGGGTGATCACGGGGCTGATGTCGAGGCCCGCCTGCACCATCACCGACATCTGGTACCAGGTCTCGTACATCTCGCGCCCGTAGATGCCCTTCAGGGTGAGCATGTTGAAGACGATCGGGGTGAAGTCGATCGGCACCTCGCCGGTCTGGATCCCGAGCAGCGCGACGCGACCACCGTGGGCCATGGCGGGCAGCAGGCCGCGCAGTGCGGCAGCATGCCCCGACATCTCGAGCGCGACGTCGAAGCCCTCGGTCATCCCGAGCTCGCGCTGGATCTCGTCGAAGCCGCAGGCCGACGGATCGACGGCGGCGGTGGCACCCATCTGCAACGCGAGGCCGCAGCGATAGCTGTTCGGGTCGGAAATGACGATGTGTCGCGCGCCTGCGTGAAGGGCGACGGCGACAGCCATGCAGCCGATCGGCCCCGCCCCGGTGACGAGCACGTCCTCACCGAGCACGGGGAAGGTGAGCGCCGTGTGGACTGCGTTGCCGAAGGGGTCGAAGATCGAGGCGACGTCCTCGTCGACGCCATTCCAGTGGTGCCAGATGTTCGACATCGGAAGCGACACGAGCTCTGCGAAGGCGCCTGGTCGCTGCACCCCGAGGCCGATCGAGTGCGCGCAGAGATGCCTCCTCCCGGCCATGCAGTTGCGGCAGCGGCCGCAGACGACATGCCCCTCGCCGCTGACGATGTCTCCGGGCCGGAAGTCGTTGACGTTCGAGCCGATCTCGACGATCTCGCCGACGAACTCGTGTCCGATCACGAGCGGCACCGGGATCGTCTTCTGTGCCCACGCGTCCCACGAGTGAATGTGGAGATCGGTGCCGCAGATGCCCGTCTTGCGCACGCGGATCAGAACGTCGTTGATCCCGATCTCTGGCTCGGGGACGTCTTCGAGCCAGAGCCCCGGCTCGGCTTTCGATTTAACGAGCGCCTTCACGGTTCGCTCTCCGATCGTCGTTCGGTCGGCACGGACCGGCGCCCGCGCTCGAGGCGGAGTATCGCAACCCCATTCACTTCAGGCGACCGGGCATCGTTCTTCGAGCACGTCTACGGCCCAGTGCTCGTACGCCTCGCGAAGTCGCGCGGTGATCTCCGGCTTCGCTGCGGTGAAGTTCGTCACCTCGGGCGGGTCGGCGACGAGCGACGCGAGGTGCCATCGCCCGAGTTCGCGGTTTCCTTCGGGGTGACGCGAGTGCTGCCCTGTCGTATCGACCCCGTTGAACAGGAGCTTCCAGTCGCCCTCCCGCACCATCCAACGATCCTGCCACTGGAGACAGAGTGTCTCGTACGGTGTGCGAGCCGTCGAGTCGTTGAGGATGGGCCATAGGCTCCGGCCGTCCAGTACGCCATCGGCACCGGGT
>JBKJVI010000067.1:0-3825 GCA_046590225.1 Gaiella sp.
TTCCGTGAGAGATCCCCCTGATCTGCAAGGAACAGGGGATCATGGCAGGTTCGTGATGTTTGTGTCAAGAAACGGACTGGTCGCGATCTTCAGAAGGCTCACGGCGAGGGATTCGCCTCTACAAGGTCGGGTCGCCGTGGCCGACATCGTCCCCGGACAACAACTCAGTCCTCCGACTTCTCCGTCGCTCCCTGACGAATCAGACGGTACGGGTTGCCCGTCCGGCGGGCCTTCCTACGCTCCGGCCCCGAACTCCCGCTGCCCGCACTCTGGGCAGAACACGTGAAGCGCGGCCAGGCGGTCAGGCGCCCTCGAAGGCCTCGGCGGTTGCGTCGGCGACCCGGCGCGCCGCATCGGCTCGGTTGACGGCGTTCACGATCGCCCGCAGCGACGCGGTCAGGATCGAGCCGTGGACGCCGACCCCCCAGTACGCCTCGTCGCCGACGTCGGCTTCGACGTAGGCAGCAGCCTTCGCATCGGCGCTCGCGGACATCGCGTGCTCGTGGTAGTCGCGGATCGCGATCGAGATGCGAAACGCCTTCTCGAATGCGTCGACGAGCGCTGCAAGGGGCCCGTTGCCTTCTCCCTCGATCACGCGCTCCTCGCCGTCGACCTTCACGCGCGCCGCGATCTGGTCGAAGTCTTCCTCACTCGAGTGCGTGTACGCGAGGAGCTCGTACGGCGAGACGTGGGCGAGGTAGTGGAAGGTGAACGCCTCCATCAACTCGCCTCCGGTCAGCTCTCCCCCACGCGCATCCGTGATCCGCTGCACCTGCCGTGCGAAGTCGACCTGGAGGCCGCGCGGCAACTCGAGATTGTGGTCGACGGCCATGAGGTACGCGACACCGCCCTTGCCGGACTGCGAGTTGACGCGGATGATCGCCTCATAGCTTCGCCCCACGTCCTTCGGATCGATCGAGAGGTACGGAACGTCCCAGACCTCCGAGCCGGAACGGGCCTGCGCATCCATCCCCTTCTTGATCGCATCCTGGTGTGAGCCCGAGAACGCCGTGTAGACCAGCTCGCCCACGTAGGGATGTCGTGGATGAACGGGGAGCTCGTTGCACTCCTCCACGATCTCGCGCGCGTCGTCGATCTGCGACAGGTCGAGCTGCGGATCGACACCCTGCGTAAAGAGGTTCAGCGCGATCGTGACGATGTCCACGTTGCCCGTTCGCTCTCCGTTCCCGAACAGCGTCCCCTCGACCCGTTCGGCGCCGGCCATTAGCCCCAACTCGGCGGTGGCAACGGCGGTGCCGCGGTCGTTGTGCGGGTGGACCGAGAGGATCGAGGCGTCGCGGAGCGAGAAGTGTCGCCCGAACCATTCCATCCGGTCGGCATAGACGTTAGGCGGGAACTGCTCGACCGTCGTCGGCAGGTTGACGATCATCTTCGCCTCGGGCGTCGGCCCCCATTGCTCCGCGACGCGCTCGCAGATCTCGACGGCGTAGTCGAGCTCGGTGTGGTGGAAGCTCTCGGGCGAGTACTGGAAGACCACGTCCGTCGCCGTCTCTCCCGCAAGGCGCTTGCACAGCGCCGTGCCGTTCACGGCAAGCTCCGTGATCCCCTCGCGCTCCATCCGGAAGACGACACGCCGCTGAGTGACCGACGTCGAGTTGTAGAGATGGATGATCGCGCGCTTCGCCCCGTTGATCGCCTCGAAGCTGCGCTCGATCAGCTCGGGCCGCGCCTGGGTCAGCACCGCAATCGTGACGCCCTCGGGAATCAGCTCCTGGTCGATCAGCGTCCGCACAAAGTCGAAATCGGCCTTCGAGGCCGACGGGAAGCCGACCTCGATCTCCCTGATCCCGAGCGTGAGAAGCAGGTCGAAGAAGCGCCGCTTCCGGCCGGCGTCCATCGGGTTGACGAGGGCCTGGTTGCCGTCGCGAAGGTCGGTGGAGCACCAGATCGGAGCGTGGTCGAGGACCGTGTCCGGCCATGTGCGGTCGGGCAGCGAGACGGTCTCGTAGGGACGGTACTTCTGAAACGGCATCGTGTCGGTCATTCAGCTCAACTCCTCCGGAAGACGAACTTCTCCCTGTGGGTGCGGGTGCACGGGCATGGGTATGTCGTCGCTCGATCCCCTAGCGGGGAAGGAGGAGGGCAAGCGCGAGCAGGCCGAGTGCGGCCGAACGATCGCTGCGCGTGTCGCTGAACATCGTTGTCAACGATACCGGAGACCTGCGGACCGTGCGCCCCTACGCGGCGTCGAGCGCGTCGTTCACGAGCTGGTCGGCGAGCTTGTTGTGCTCGCGGCGCACAGCGGTGTAGCGCACGTCGCCAACTGCACGGGCAAGGCGCGTGGCTTCGATGCTGAGCTCGCGAAGGGCTGCGTTCTTGATCTTGTACTCGCCGCGCATCTGCTTGACCATCAGCTCGGAGTCGGAGACGACCTCGATCTTCCTGAGGCCAAGCTCGGCTGCCCGCCGAAGGCCGTTGAGGAGTGCCGTGTACTCGGCGACGTTGTTCGTCTGCACGCCGATCGCGTCCCCCCGTGCGTCGAGCACGACGCCGTCGGCGTCCTGGAGCACGAACGCTGCGGCGGCCGGCCCTGGGTTGCCCCGGGCACCACCGTCAGTGAAGAGCTTCACGAGCATCGGGCTAGCTTCGCAGAAGAGACCGCGCGGCCGATCAGGGAACGTCGAAGACGATGCCCTGGGCGAGGGGGAGATCGCTCGTGTAGTTGACCGTCGCGGTCTGGCGCCGCATGTAGGCCTTCCAGGCGTCGGAGCCCGACTCGCGGCCGCCGCCGGTCTCCTTCTCACCGCCAAACGCACCGCCGATCTCGGCGCCGCTCGGCCCGATGTTGACGTTCGCGATGCCGCAGTCGGAGCCTGCGCTTGCGAGGAAGCGCTCTGCCTCGCGGAGATCTGTGGTGAAGATGGACGAGGCGAGTCCCTGCGGGACGCCGTTCTGGAGCGCGATCGCCTCGTCGGGCTCGGAGTAGGTGAGCACGTAGAGGATCGGCGCGAACGTCTCACGCTCGACGACTGCGGTCTGAGACGGCATGCGCACCAGGGTTGGTTGGGCATACCAGGCATCCGGAAGCTCATCGGCGAGCGCTCGACCGCCTCCGACGACGACCTCGCCGCCGTCCGCCCGTGCTTCATCGAGAGCGGCCTCGAGGCGCTCGAACGACTCGCCGCTGATCAGCGGCCCGACGAGCGTGCCTGGCTCGCGCGGGTCGCCAACCGGAACGCTCTCGTAGGCGGCTGCGAGCCGTGCGACGACGTCGTCCACGATCGACTCGTGCACGATCAGCCGCCGCAGACTGGTGCAGCGCTGGCCGGCCGTGCCGACGGCCGAGAAGAGCACGCCGCGCACGACCAGGTCGAGGTCGGCACTCGGGGCGATGATGGCGGCGTTGTTGCCACCGAGCTCGAGCAACGAGCGGCCGAGGCGGGCTGCGATACGAGGGGCGAGCTCCTTACCCATCTGCGTCGATCCGGTCGCAGAGACGAGCGGGACGCGGGAGTCGTCCGCGAGCTGCACGGCCCTGTCGGCGCCGCCGATCACGAGCTCGACGAGGCCGGCCGGCACGCCGCCAAACCGCTCCGCCGCACGGTCGAACAGCGACATGCAGGCGAGCGCGGTGAGCGGCGTGCGCTCCGACGGCTTCCAGATCACGGGGTCGCCACAAACGAGTGCGAGGGCTGCGTTCCAGCTCCAGACGGCAACCGGGAAATTGAAGGCGCTGATCACGGTGACAGGCCCGAGCGGGTGCCAAGTCTCGGTGAGCCGATGACCAGGTCGCTCGGACGCGATCGAGCGGCCATAGAGCTGGCGCGAGAGCCCGACGGCGAAGTCGCAGATGTCGATCATCTC
>JBKJVI010000136.1:0-7821 GCA_046590225.1 Gaiella sp.
CACCGCAAGGGCGCCGACGAGGCTGTGGCCCGCACGAAGCGATTGCGCGAGAACGTCGAGATTGTCGGGCAGATCGTCGGCAAACTTGCGGCGCTTGCGCTCTACCCTATTCGTTACGTAGGCGCGGACACCGAAAGGCACGGCCAGACCGACGAAGAAGAACCAGACCGAGCCGACGGCAACGGCAACGATGACGCCCAGCAACAAGCCGCCGGCAATGGAGAACAGCGCGAGCGAGAGGGGCGTGGTCTCGATGTCCGCCAGCTCGCAGTCATCCGAGAACGACCGCACGATCCGCTTGCTCCGGAACGACCGGTCGGCACCCTCCATCATCGTCCTGATGTCATCGCGTCGGATGCCCGATTCGTCGTCGTCACCACCAACGGTCACGAACGAGCTCATCCGGCTGCGGAACGAGCCGCGGCGGAGCGAGAGGAGACTCGAGACGGCGTACCAGAGCAGGGCGACGATCCCGATCACGATCGCTATGAGCGTTATTGGTGAGCGCCAGATGCGCTCCCAGAGGGATGGTTCAACGATCGTGGTGAACCCGATCTCCGGTGTGCGGTAGTCGAGGGTCTGCGGCGCAAAGCCCGCGACTTTGAAGGAGACGTTCACGTCACGGTTTGACTTCTCGAGCGAGCGATAGAGAACGAGATACTCGTTCCCGAGTCGGAAGCCGAGGTCTGCGAAGAGCGGCTGCAGATCCTTCGTTGTTCGCGCGATCGCAGCTGTCCCGCCCGTGTCCGCGGCGATCTCGCTGAGGGCGTTCTTTCTGAATGCCGAGGATTCCAGCCCGACCGTGAACACGCGCACCTTGTCGTTCTTGAGTCGGTCGACGACGGCGTCCTGGGTGGTGCCGCTCCCGATGTCGGCGCCGTCGGAGAGGAGGACGATCGACCCGGCCCGGGCGCCGGTCGCGAGGAGCTGGATGCGTGCAACCTCGAGGGCGTCGTTGAGGTGTGTGCCCTCGTCGAGGACGGGCGGGGCCGCGAGGGCGGCCAGAACGGCCGCCTTGTTGCGCGTGGGCGCGATCCGGACGAAAGCATTCTTGTTGAAGACGATCACTCCGACCGACGCGTTGGGAGGTTGCTTGGCGGCGAAGGCTCTGCCGGCGGCCATTGCACCGTTGATCGGCGCGCCTTTCATGCTGTTGGACGCGTCGATCACCAGGATGGTCGCAAATCCACCGTTGGCGGCGCCTGCAGGGATGACGGTCAGCGCGTCGACCGGTTCGCCGTTCTCTGTCACCTTGACCTGACGGGCGCTCAGTGGCTGCCGAGCAGGCAGCGTCAGAACGTAGCCGCGGTCGGGAAAGACCCCGGGATTCGCCTCGACGATCGTTGGGCTCTCCGCCGCCATCGCCTGTGCCGCGAAGAGGGCAGCCCCAACGAGGACGCCGGCCACGATCCCGCGTCGTCTCACCTGAGATCGGCTCCCTGGGCAATTCGCGCCGCGAGGTCGATGTCCGCGCCTTCGCGGAAGAGTGCTGTCGGCAGCTCGATGCCGTGCCGCTCGAATTTCTTGACGAACACGGGCCGTAGGCCGGTCGAGCGAAGTCCTCCGTTGATCGTGCCGTCCGGCGCGAACGAATCGATCTTGAACTCGAATAGCTCCTGCATCGTGATGATGTCCGACTCCATGCCCTGGATCTCGGTGATGGAGGTGACGCGGCGCGAACCGTCCTGCAGCCGTGCAAGGTGAACGACCATGTCGAGTGCCGACGAAACCTGCTGCCGGATGGCCTTCACGGGGAGGTCGTAGCCTGCCATGAGCACCATCGTCTCGATCCTGCTCAGCGCGTCGCGCGGCGTGTTGGAGTGCACCGTCGAGAGCGAGCCTTCATGGCCGGTGTTCATCGCCTGAAGCATGTCGAGCGCTTCGGCGCCGCGGATCTCACCCACGATGATCCGGTCGGGACGCATGCGCAACGAGTTGCGCACGAGCTCGCGGATCGCGATCGCACCTTCTCCTTCGATGTTCGGAGGTCGCGACTCGAGGCGGAGCACGTGCCTCTGGTGGAGCTGCAGCTCGGCGGCATCCTCGATCGTGACGATCCGGTCGCGGTCGGGAATTGCCGACGAAAGGGCGTTCAGGAGCGTCGTCTTCCCGGATCCGGTACCACCGCTGACCATGATGTTGAGCTCGGCATTCACGCACATCCGGAGGAATTCGACCGCTCCGGCCGACAGCGTTCCGAGGTTGACCATGTCGTCGAGGGTCAGTCGCTTCTTCGAGAACTTGCGGATCGTCAGGAGCGGGCCGGAGAGCGAGAGCGGCGGGATGATCGCGTTGACGCGCGAACCATCGGGAAGGCGTGCGTCCACCATCGGCGAGGCCTCGTCGATCCGTCGACCGATCTGCGCAACGATCTTGTTGATGATCCTCCGGAGGTGCGAATCGTCGTTGAAACGGACCGTCGTCTCGTAGAGGCGACCCTGACGCTCGATCCAGATGTCCGTCGGCCCGTTGACCATGATCTCGGTGATGGAGTCGTCGGACAGCAGTCGCTCGAGCGGCCCGTAACCCAGAATGTCGTCGGCCAGCTCGGATGCGAGCCTTTCGCGGTCCTCACGCGAGATCCCGGTCTCGGTCTGCAGGTGCTGGCGGACCGTCGCAATGACGCGGTCGCGAACCGCACCGGCATCGGCGTTGTTCGCCGAGAGCTGTGGCCCGAGCTCGCCGATGACGGCCATGTGCACCTGGTTCTTGAGCTCGGCAAACGGCTCGCGTTCAGGCGCCACCTTCGTGCCCTGAGTCGAACCGGTATTCGTGGTCAGTCGCTCGTGGAGTTCCATCTAGACCTTCTTTCCTGCGCGGCGGGAGAACAGTGACGAACGCTTCTCCTGCGCCGGAAGCGTCAGTGTCGTCGAGGGCATACCGGTGTACATTTCAGACAACGTACGGAATGCGGCAGCGGATTCCGAGTCAGGCCGGGCGAGCACGATGGGAACGCCCTCGTTCACCGCGCGTGGGATCTCTCGATCGCTCGGAACGAGGATGTCGGGCTCGCGTCCGAGCACCGCAACCACGTCGCTCTGGCTGATGCCCACCCGACTGTGAGCGCGGTTGAGGACGAGGCTGATCTTCGACCGGTCATACCCCATCAGGTCGAGCGTCTCGAGTCCGAGCTTGGTGTTCTTGAGCGAGAGAGAGTCGAGCATGCCGACCATCACGAGATCGCTGGAGGCGTCGATCGTGGCGATGACCTCCGAGGTGAACCCGGGAGGCGTGTCGACGATGATGAAGTCGAACTGGGATCGAAGCGCCGAGTAGATGTCCTGAAGCATCTGCACCGTGATCGCGCCCGCCTGGTCGGGGCGGTTCGGCGCAAGGAGGGCCTGAGCTCCCGTGGGATGGGGGGTGAGGTAGGCCTGAAGCTTGTCGAAGTCGATCGTCCCTCCCGCCAGTGCCAGGTCGTACATCGTGCGGTCGGGCGCGAGGCCCATGCAGAGTCCGACGTCACCGAACTGCAGGTCGAGGTCGACGATCACGGTGCGCATTCCGGCCTGAGCGAGGGCGATCGCGAGGTTGGAGCTCGTGAGTGTCTTGCCGGTCCCGCCCTTTGGTCCGAGGACGGCGATGATGCGCCCTTTCTCGGCGCCCTGGGCGCCGGTGCTGCTCATGCGCCGCGCGATCGCCTTCTGGACGGCGAACTGGAACTGCTGTGGTGACTGCGGCATCACGAGGATGTCCTCGCCACCCGACTCGAACACCCGTCGGACGAAGCCGTTCGGCGAGTCCTGGCTGAGAACGAGCACGGGACGTTCCGCGTCGGCCTTGACGGCGCGGTCGAGCAGGGAGAGCGCCCGCTCCGAATAGCCCGTGGCCGCGATGACGAGCACATCGGCCTGGGTCTCGTCGAGCACCCGCGAGGCGTCTTCGAATCGCGTCACGACCTGGGCGAGCCGGAGCGTCTCGTCGCCCCCGAACAGGGAGACGAGGTGGTCGGGATCGATGCCGTCGTCGACGGCGAGGATTGCACGAATCGGCCTGCTCACGCCTTTCCTACTTGGCCAGGAGCGTTTGCAGGGTCGCCTGCTTGTCCGCCGTCGGCTTCGCGCCCGCCTGGGGCCGAATCGCCGCCCACAGGGTGCCCGAGTCGGCCGCGACCATCAGAACAGGCACGGTCGCCGTGTTGGTGCGGAGGATGTAGCTGCCGCCGACTGCGCCCTGATCCGGAACGGCGAGCACCTTGACTGACGGCTCGAACAGCTTGATGGCACCGCCGACCGAAACGTAGAGGTCGAGCTTGTCGCCGACGAAAATCTGAGTCATGCTCATCCGGATTGCGTCGACGGGGACGGAGACGCCGCGCTGCAGCCCGGTGATCTTCGTGTTGACCGCTGTCGTTGTTGCCTCAGTGAAGTCGGCCGTCGTCAACTGCTGGCCCGGAAGGATGTCGGCGACTGCGACGCGCCCGTTGATGTAGGCCGGGTCGGCGATCGCGCCGAGCTTGATCTCCTTCTTCGGCAGGGTCGTCGGCTGGTAGAGAGCCTTCGAGCCGATGATCGTGCCCGAGGTGCCGGCCGGGATCAGCGCCTTCGCAATGATCACCGAGGTCGGTGCGTTGTCGCCGCTGACGCTCGAGCGGTACTGGTTGAGATAGACGAGCAGCAGGACTCCGGCGAGGACCGCCGCGCCGATACCGAGCGCGACCCCGATGCCTCGCGACGAAGTCAGCTTCTCGGAAAATGTGTTCGACACAGGTCATTCCTCCTCTGGCACCGAATTGGTCTCTCCTGGAGTTTCGGCTCGCTGGGTTGATTCCTTTAGCGTCTACTCGACGAGAACGCCGATACAGACGGAGCTTTCGTTGAACGCGCAGAGAGTCGGGCCGGCTTCGCCGTTGCCGACACCCTCGACAATGTTGACGAAATGCCCCCACACGCTTACATGCTTGTTGTCGTCGATCACCCCGGGCTTTGCGTCGTTGTCGGGACAGCCGGCCGAACCACCCCACCCGGTCACATAGAAACCCGCAAACTTTCGCACCGGAACATTGCCCGTCCCACCTCCGGCGAATGTCCCATAGTCGGTGATGACCAGGACGACATATCGCTTGTCGGTGGATGGTGGGAGTTTGCCCTGGTTCCGGTAGACCTTCCAGTTGTTGGTAGTGCACGGATTCTCGAATCGATCTTCCATGCCCTTGGAGATCGACTGGATCGTGCCGGTCTTGATCGAGACGCAGTTTGGCGTTGGAAGACCGTCGTAGCCGACGGGCGGCAGATCCCCGTTGCCATACGCCGAGCAATCTCCGGTCGGATTCACCTTGTACCGTGTTAGGCATCCGTCCCTGATCTCCTCCTCCGGGCCTCGGTTCGGGTGATCGCAGTCGATCAGCTGGGTGCGGCTTCCCTGGCCGAACCGGAGCGCTATCGGCGGGTCATTTGCGCCAGCGACCTGAAGTAACGGCGTGAGACCGACGTCGACCGTGATTATCTGCGGCCCGAGCGAGTTGAAGAAATAGGTGGAGCCATTGCCCAGGAGTAGGTACTCCACAGCCCCGCCGCTGTCGTCCTTGGCATACGGCCGCGCGATGTCCTGAAAAATCCCGCTGGCTGGAGAGCCGCCGCCACCGGATTCCGTATTCGTCACGGTGCACGTCGCTGACTCACCCGCGTTGAAGTTCCCGCTGCAGCCCGCCGAGTACGAGGCCGTGTAGTTCGGCTTCGCCGTCTCGCCGACGGTGTAGTTCCTACCGGCCGTGACCGTCACGACTTCGCCGGCGGCACTCCCGTTGAAGCTCGACGGTGTTGCAGTCCCGTTGCCCGGGACGCTCACGTTGAGCGAGAAGTCGCTCGGCTGCAGCGCGCCGCCGACGACGACCTTCTTCACGGTCAGCGTGCCAAGCTGGAACGTGTTCGTGATCGTGCAGGTCGCGATAACTCCTGACCCGAGGGTGCCGCTGCATCCGGCGGAGTATGCGGTCGTGTAGTTGGGTTGCGCCTGCTCGGTGATCGTGTAGGCCTTGCCGGCCGTGACCGTCACATTCGTACCGGTGGAGCTCCCGGCGAAGCTAGCAGGCGAGACGCTCCCACCTGCGGCGATGGTGGCGGCCATATTGAAGTCACCCGGCAGCTTCGTTCCACCTACGACGTCCGTGATCACCAACACGGTCGCTGGCGCCGCGGGGGTGTAGTTGTTCGTGATTGTGCAGGTGGCGGTGGTGCCGGCTCCGAGCTGTCCAGAGCACGCAGGCGAATAAGACGGTGTGTAATCGGCCACAGCTGACTCGGCGACGGTGTAGGTGCTGTTCGCATTCACCGTGACGTTCGTCCCAGAGGAGCTCCCGGCAAAGCTCGCAGGCGACGCCGACGCACCCGTCACTGCGATCGAGAACGCCGATGAGGCAGCGCCGCCGCCGGTCACGGTCTTCACGACGTTGACGGTCGCCTTCCCGGAATTCGTGAGTGCGCAGGTGGCGGTCTTGTTGTTTCCGTTTGGCATCGCGACGGATCCGCTCGCGTTGCAGTTCGCACCGTATCTGAGCGTGTACCCTGGCGGGCCGCCAGACTCGGTCACGGTGTAGGTCGAACCGGACGTCACGGCGACGTCACGTGACGCGCTGGCGGGGAAGGTTGCGACGACGGCGTTCGCGCTGTCCTTGACGGTGATCGTCCAGTCGCCCGGCACCGCCGATCCGTTCGCGACGGCCTTGGTGACCGTCAGGGTTGCTGTCGCCGCAGCACTCGCAAGTGTCCGTTCGGACTTGACGGGGCCGTTGGGCGAGGTCAGCGCCACCTGCGTCGCTCCAGGGCCGTTGCCTCCGGTCTGCCAGAAGATGTCGTAGTCAGTCGGGCCCGAGCCTGGCGAGAGAGTGGGCTTTGCTGCGCTCGGCGACGGATCCAAGACCCACGTCTTGCCGCTCGGGTCGTTGCTCATGTCCAAACCCATCGGACAGCCGTTGCCGGTGCTGCATCCCGACCCGGCAGCGCCCTGGAGGAAGACGCGAGCGTATGTCGGGGAAACGACCGGATTCGCGACGCCAAAGTCAATTTGCGTCGACACGGCGGGTACGCAGTCACCGATCGTAACGAACCACCCGCCCGAACCGTCGGCGCAGGTTCCGGCCCCGAACTGGACTCCGTCCAGGACGGGGTTCGTCGCGGACGCGGCTGCCCCGTTGGCGAGGCCACGCACGAGAGCCAATCCGCTGGTGTTCGACGTACCTCGATAGCAGGCCGCGCCAGGCTGTGCGCACATTGTGGCGAGCGTGACCGGAGTCATGTCCGGATTCGGACTCTGAGTCGTCATTATCACCACGCCTGCCTTGGCCGGCACGGTGACATCTACGTTACCCCCCCAGCGCTGCAGGTTCGTGCCGTTGAGCGGAGTGATTGCGCCCTTCGTAAGCTGTTTCTTGCCCACGAGCGCTCCAGTGGACTCGTTTACAAACAAGGCGATCGCGGCGCCCGGGTCTACCTCCGGGACAGCCCAGGGAAGAATCCCAGTGTACGAGTCTGCTTTGCGGATCTCGACGCGTGCGCTTGCCCTGATATCAGGTTGAAGGTCGAAGATACCGAGCAGATTTGGCGTGTCGTCATCGGTGGCCTTGACGTCGAGGAACTTCACATCGCACGGGTCTCCGAGGTCGAAGTCGGTGCCATTCGGCCAGTACGCCGCCGAGCTCAGGACGACGTGAACGTTCTTGTCAGGCTGGACTTGCGCGTTGAACGCTCCTGGAACGCGGTTGAGGTCGCCGGCAAACTGCAGGGCTGAATCGCGGATCACGGGGTTCGTCAGGGCGGGGTCGAGAAAGCACCCGGTGAAGTTCTGTGCGCTCGCGAGCGCCGCAGCATCGACCTGGGTCTGAAG